>DAORUL010000034.1:9374-15840 GCA_035433165.1 Thermomonas sp.
GATATTCGCGAGCAGACCCGCATTCTGGGGGCGGCCTTCGATGAAGTCATCCTGTATCAGGATGCCTGCCAACGCGGGCGTGCAGACGGCGAAGTGGTGCGGCTGCTGCGAGAAGGCCTGCAAGATGCCCCGCGTACACAAGTGATCGATGCGATTCAGGGCGAATTTGCTGCGATCGATCATGCGCTGGCCAGCTTGCAGCCGGGGGATTTGTGCTTGGTGCTGATCGACCAGGTGGAGGAATCCCTGGCGTATTTGCAACAGCGCGTGGCCGCCGCACACTGACGTAACTGCACACGCAATCGACCCATCATAGGCGATCCCAGCGCCCGTCACGAAGTGCAGATGGACAGGCTGTCAGCGGCGGTGGCTGCGTGCCACACTGCCAAGCTGACGCAATGGCCGGAGTGGTGCAATGAAACTGCAAGCTGTGGTGCGGGTATCTGCTCTGGCCTTGGCGCTGGCCATGGCCGGCAATGCATGGGCGCAAACCGCACCGATGACGCCGGATATCACCGGCAAGAAATTCGTCGCGCCGCAACCGCAGCGTGATTTCATCAAACGTGTGGAAATGATTCCGATGCGCGATGGGGTCAAGTTGTACACGGTCATCCTGATTCCAAAAGGTGCGCACGATGCGCCGATTCTTTTCACCCGCACGCCGTACAACGCCGCCAAGCGTGCAGAACGCATCGACAACGCCACGCGCATGGTGGATGCGCTGCCGCAGGGCGATACCGCTTTTGCCGAAGATGGCTATATCCGCGTGTTTCAGGATATTCGCGGCAAGTACGGCTCGGAAGGCGATTACGTGATGACGCGACCACCGCGTGGCCCGCTCAACAAAACCGGGATCGACAACAGTACTGATGCTTACGACAGCATCGACTGGTTGGTGAAGCACCTTCCAGAAAGCAATGGTCGGGTGGGCATGCTGGGCTCATCGTATGAAGGCTTCACGGTGGTGATGGCGCTGTTGGAGCCACACCCGGCATTGAAAGTGGCCGCGCCGGAAAGCCCGATGATCGATGGCTGGATTGGTGATGATTGGTTTCAAAACGGTGCGTACCGGCAGATCAATTTGGGCTATCTCACCGGCCAGACCACAGCACGCGGGTCAGGTGCGGGAATGCCTCGCGCCACCAATGACGATTACACCAACTTCCTGCGCGCAGGCTCGGCAGGCGATTACGCCCGCGCTGCCGGGCTGGAGCAGTTGCCGGCGTGGCACAAACTGTTGGAGCACCCCAGCTACGACAGCTATTGGCAGCAGCAAGGCTTGGACAAACTGCTGGCCAGGCTGCCGGCTATCAACGTGCCGGTGATGTGGGAACAAGGGCTATGGGATCAGGAAGATATGTACGGCGGCAACCATGCGTGGGCGGCGCTGGAACCCAAGGACAACGACAACACCCGCAATTTTCTGGTGATTGGCCCGTGGCGGCACAGCCAGGCCAATTACGATGGCAGCAACTTGGGGGATTTGAAGTTTGACGGCGACACCGCCCAGCAATGGCGGCGCAACGTGCTCAAGCCGTTCTTCGATCAATATTTGAAGACGGGCGCACCCATCGCGAAGACACCACCGGTGTGGATTTACGACGCTGCAAGCAACCGCTGGGATACCTATCAGCACTGGCCGCAAAGTTGCGCGCAGGGCTGCACGCAGGCCTCGGTACCGCTGTATCTGCATGCCGACCAAATCTTGAGTGGTACGCAGGCCAGCAGCGGCGCGCAGTACGCCGAATATGTGTCCGACCCCGCCAAGCCGGTGCCGTTTGTGCCACGCCCGGTGGATATGGGCGACCGCGGCACGTGGACCACGTGGCTGGTGCGCGATCAGCGCTTCGTGGATGGCCGCACCGATGTGCTGAGCTACACCAGTGCAGAGTTGACTGCGCCAGTGAAATTGGCTGGCGTGCCGGTGGCGCATTTGTTTGCCAGCACATCCGGCAGTGATTGCGATTGGGTCGTGAAATTGATCGATGTGTACCCCGATCAAACCCCGGATGACCCGAAGATGGCCGGCTATGAATTGCCGATTGCGCTCACCATTTTCCGTGGCCGTTATCGCGAAGGCTTCGATGCGCCCAAGGCGTTGGCATCCGATCAGCCGCTGACGTACAGCTTCGACTTGCCCAATGTGAATCATGTGCTGAAGCCGGGGCACCGGCTGATGGTGCAGATCCAGTCCAGCTTGTTCCCGCTGTATGACCGCAATCCGCAAACCTATGTCAACAACATCTTCCTGGCCAAGCCAGGCGATTACCGCAAAGCTACCCAACGCATCTGGGCCACGCCGCAACAGGCCAGCTTCATCAGCCTGCCGGTGGTAGCGGGGCGCCTGCCGTGACCGTGTGCGGTTGACGTAATTGCACCAGCACCCCCAGCACCAGCCCCAGCGCTGCCATCGCCAGCATGTAATGCAATGGCGCGCTGGGGTTGTTCTTCATTGCCAAACTCAGCAGCACGGGGGTCAGGCCACCGGCGATGGCATACGCCACGTTGTAAGAAAACGATAATCCGGAAAACCGCACGGTGGCCGGAAACCCGCCCAGTGCAATGGCGGGGATCATCGCGGTCAGGCCCACTGCACTGCCGGCGAGCGCATACAACAGGTGCGAGTATTCACCCGCTTGGGCGCTTTGATAGAAGGCGAAAAATGCCGCGCCAAGCAACACACTCCACAATGCCAGCACGCGGCCTGCACCGAAGCGGTCGGCCAGCGCACCTGCAATCAAGTTGGCGGCCATTGCAGCAAGTACCGCCAACGCATTCCCCGTCAGCGCATCGCTGCGAGACACCCCCATGCCTTGCAGGAAGGTGGGCATCATCAAGATGGTCACCACCACGGCAGCGGTGAGCAGCCAAGTCAGCAACATGCCGATGATGACGGCAGTGCCGTGATCGCGCAGCACGGATTTGAGCGGCAACTCCGCAGCCAATTGTTTTTGCGCCTGCAACTGCGCAAACACCGGGGTTTCGTGCAATTGCCGGCGCAGATACAAGGCCAATAATCCGAATACGCCGCCCAGTACGAAGGGGATGCGCCAACCCCAGGCCAGCAGATGCGCGTCATCCAGGTTGGCGTTGACCAGCAGCGCCACCAGCGAGCCCAGCAAGATGCCGGCCAGCAGCCCGAGCGACAACACGCCACACGCAAAATTACGCCGGCCCGGTGCCACATGTTCGCTGACAAATACCCACGCCCCCGGCGCTTCACCGCCAATCGCCGCACCCTGCAAGATGCGCAGCAGCAACAGCAGGATCGGTGCCAGCACGCCAATTTGTGCATACGTCGGCAGCAGCCCCATCAACAAGGTAGGGATGGCCATCAGCAAAATGCTGAGCATGAACATCCGCTTGCGCCCGGACAGGTCGCCAAAATGCGCCATCACAATGCCGCCCAACGGCCGCGCCAGATAACCGGCAGCAAAAATACCGAAGGTCTGCACTTGTTTCAGCCAGCCGGGCATATCCGCCGGAAAGAACAACGCGCCCATGGTGGTGGCGAAAAATACAAACACCACGAAATCGTAAAACTCCAACGCACCGCCCAATGAGGCCAGCGTGAGGGTTTTGAGTTGGGGGCGGGTGAGGGTGGTGTGGTCGCTGGGCGTGTGCATCACGCAAGCGTAGGGTATTTGCGCCACGCTGTGGTGCATGCCAATTACGCCAACCAACGCCGCAACTGCTGGTACACCTCGGGGCTGCCGAGCAGCGCGATATGCCCGGTGCGGGCTGCCAGATATTGGTGTGATTTGGGGATGCGCAGGTGGCGGCGGGGGTCGCGGTGTTCGCCCAGCGCGCTGGCAATGGGCACCAAGCCGTCACCACGCGGATAGCGGCCGCCACGGCCCGCTGCAATGGCTTGGGTGGAGGCTGCAACGGCGTAGGCGCGCAGATGTGTTGGTAGCGGCGGACTGTCTGTATTAGGTGCGTCGATGCTGCCGTGCCGCAGGTCCTGGATGCCGACGCTGCGCAACCGTCCGATGCCCGTGAAGGGGGCCGTCCACGGCGTCAGGCCCAAGGTGTGTTGCAGCAGATGGCCAGCCCGTTCCAGCGGCGCGCCGTGATGCGGGGTGCCAAGAAACACGACTTGGTCGAGCTGTTGCAGCCAGGCTTGCGCATTGCGGCTGGCGTGCAGAATTGCCGCACGTGTCACCAAGCCGCCCATGCTGTGACCGAGGATGGCAAAGCGCTCCACCGGCACTGGCCAGCGCGCCAGCAATTCTTGCAGCAATTGCGCGAATGCTTGGCCGTTGCTGGCGATCGACAGGCCGCTGTTGTAGTGCAGATGCACCGGCGTATAGCCATGCTCGGCGGCCAGTTGCGCACCGTGATCGTGACCTTGCTGGCACCATTGCAGGTCGTTCATGCACAGTCCGTGGACCTGTACCAACAGTTTGGGGGTTGCGAAGGGCAGGCCGGCGGGCCATGCCGCGTCATCCAGTGGCAAGGCTTGTCCATAGCTGCGCAGGCAAGCGGACAACGCCAGGGAATTGCTGCTGGCGTGCAGGTGGTCACCCAGCACTCCATTGAGTGCGGCCAGCAGGGCCTCCCGCCGCGCTGATCGGGTGCCGGTTTGCGCAGCCAACGGCAGCTTGGCCAAGGCCGCTTCCAGCCCGCTGCCCACCCACTGCGAGGTGGTGCGCACGGATGCGTAAGCCAGCCGCGCAATGCCGCGTGCGCGCGCACTGGCCGGCACGCCCAGCAGCCGCGCCGGCACGCCCAGGACATTGGCATGCACGTGCTCGGTCAGCCCGCTGGTGGCGCTGATGCCTTGCACCAGCAGACGCAACAGCCCGCGCAAATCGTCAGCCAGTGGCGCGGTTGATGACGCTGGCGATGGTGCTGCACTACGGGTTGCGGGCGTGGTCATTGCAGCAGCCTAGCGCTTGCAATCAGAGTGATTGTTCCACTCTTGCGGCGGCGTTCACGCCTGCGTGGTCATGCCGGCGTGGCGGACAAAAACAGATCCTCTTGCGCCGGGCTGCCATCGGCTTCGGCAAAACCGGACAGACCCACGCCCACTAACCGGTAGCGTGTCTGCGCGGGCAGCTCCACGCGTGCGCGCAGGGCGCAGGCGATATCGGCCAATGCCTGTTCCGAGGTGGGCGGTTCCGGCCCGGTCAAGCTGCGCGTCAGGCTGCGGAAGTCGGCGGTTTTCAGTTTCAGTACCACGGTGCGGGCGATGCGGCCCGGGTGGCGCTGCCATTCCTTGCCATAGCCCTGCCATGTGTCGGCCGCCAAGCGACGAATATGCGGCTCCAGCGCGTCCAGCGGCAAATCCACCGGGAAGGTGTCTTCGCTGGAAATCTGCAAGGTGGCGCGCTCGCTTTGCACCTCGCGCTGGTCGATCCCGAACGCTAGCTCATGCAGCCGCCGCCCCCAGCGCCCGAAGCGTAGTTGCAGCGGCTCCGCACCGAAGCTGCGCAGGTCATTGCAGGTGTGGATGCCCAGCTCGGCCAGTTTGGTTTCCATCACCTTGCCCACCCCCGGCAGTTTGCCCACCGCCAGCGGTGCCAGGAACGCGTCCACCATCGCCGGCTTGACCACGAATTGCCCATCGGGTTTGTTCCAGTCGCTGGCGATCTTGGCCAGGAATTTATTGGGCGCGATGCCGGCCGACGCGGTGAGCCGGGTTTCATCGAAAATTGCGGCGCGTATTTCTTGAGCGATGGCAGTGGCGCTGCCCAGGTCACGCAAGGGCGTGGTGACGTCCAGATACGCTTCATCCAGCGACAGTGGTTCGATCAAGTGGGTATAGCGTTCAAAGATGCTGCGCACCTGTCTGGAGACCGCTTTGTAGCGGGAAAAATCCGGTGGCACGAACACCGCCTGCGGGCAGAGTTTTTCCGCACGCAGCGCCGGCATTGCCGAGCGCACGCCAAACGTGCGCGCCTCGTAGCTGGCCGCGCATACCACCGAACGCGTGCCCTTCCACGCCACCACTACCGGCTGCCCGCGCAAGGACGGGTTATCACGTTGCTCCACCGACGCGTAAAACGCGTCCATGTCCACGTGGATGATCTTGCGCTGCGGGGTGTTCACCGCGTTAGTTTAGAAGTTGCTGGCGGTCAGGTCAGCGCCAGAATGCAATCACATCGAAGCCGGGGTCTTTTGAGGTGTCCTTCGCGGAGCTGTCGCTGCGCGGAGGGCGTGGCACATGTAATTCATGCCGCCCGTCAGCGAGTGTGCGCACATCGATCATCGCCAGCAATGCCGGGCGATGGGTGCGTGGGTCGCTGGAAATTTCATAGCGCAGCGCCGGCAGTGGCTTGCCGTCCAGCCTGATCGCGTGCAGAGCCGACAAGCATTCCAACCCTGCTTGTGCAGTTTGTGCATGCGGACAACGCCGCTGCATCGCGGAGGTATCGCGGGTGGGCTGGAACGGCACCACCAACTGAGCATAGTCATCCTTGATGATCGCGGACTGCACATACGGCACGGCATCATCCCGCGC
>DAORUL010000035.1:0-1178 GCA_035433165.1 Thermomonas sp.
TGGCGTAGTACTCCACCATGGTGCCGAAGATGTCGGAGGTGGCTTCATTCAAGCCGCCTGACTCACCGCTGTACACCAGTGCTGCCGAACGGCTGGTGACACCGTGCGACATTTCATGACCGGCTACATCGATGGCAACCAATGGATAGATGGTGGCGCCGTTATCGCCATCACCGAAGGTCATGCAGTAGCAACCATCGCTCCAGAAAGCATTCTGGTAGTTGCGGCCGTAATGCACGCGGGTGATGGCACCCGTGCCCGCGCCATCGATACCGTGGCGGTTATGCACGTTCAAGTAGTAATCCCACGTTGTCGCAATGCCGTACTGCGCATCCGCACCCACGGTCTGCGAGTTGGTGACCAGGTTGTTGCCCCACGTATTGCTGCTGGCGGTAAACACCGTGCCCATGCCGACGGTCTTCATCGCCATGTTGTGGGTCGCGCCGTTACCGCGGGTGGTATCCACCATGCTGTAGCTGCTGCCACACAGGGAGGTGTTCAGCGTCACGTTGCCTTCGGTCAGTGTCTTGCCAATGCCCACGGCCGCGGTGCAGCTGCCACCACCACCACCCGGACCCGGCTTGGCGGTATTGACGCCGTCCCATTGATCCAGAATCTTGCCGCTGCGGGCGTCGACGAAATAATGCATTTCGGTCGGGGTTTGGTCGGCCTTGATGCCGTTGAAGACCACTTCGTGCGCCAACACCGGCGTGGTGTTGCGGGCATACACCACGGTGCGTGCCGTTGGTGCTCCGAAGAACTGGGTGCCAAAGTGCGCACCGGCTTCGACGATGGCCTGATCACGGCTGACCTGGGCACGCAACGACGGACGCTGTGCACTGGTCAAGGTCTGGCTGACGCTGGACAGCTTGCCATTGCGCGAATGCACCACGAAATCACCGCCGATCACCGGCAGGCCATTCCAGGTCCGGTTGTAACGCACGTGTTCGGTGCCTTTGGCATCGACCATCGCGTCTTTGGCCACCAACACATCGGCCGGTGCACGACGCAGCAAGTTGGCGTTGCCACCAATCAGCAGATCAGCGCGGGCAATGGCCGCAGACTTGAGGGATACCGCTGCATCCGCCGGCGCCGCAGCAACGGCCAGGGTGGACGCAATGGCGAGAGACAACAAACTGGCTTGTACTTTCATGGCGCGTTCTCCGTTGTAAACAGTT
>DAORUL010000035.1:1278-13759 GCA_035433165.1 Thermomonas sp.
ACGCGCATTCGCGACGGCTTCGTCGCCAATTGCATTGTGCTGTTTCCAGAACGCAACGATTTCCTGCGCCAATTCCGGCGTTACCTGCTTCCAGACCGGATGAAACGTCGCCTTCACTTGGCAGCGTCCTTCGCAGCTTCCTTGGGCGCCAAGGTTTCCACCAACTTCAAGTACTCACCGAACGCCAACTTGCCATCGGCATTGGCATCGAAGCGGGCCAGTGGCGGCGCAGTCTTGCCGGCATTTTTGATCAGCACCAGATTGCCGTATTCACCGGCGTCGATGGCGCCATCGTGATTGGTATCCAGCGTGGCAAATTGGCGACGCAATTGCGCCTGCAGTTGCGCAGCGGCCTGCGCCTGCTGCCAGCCGGCACGAAACTCCGGCAGCGACAATTGGCCGTCGGCATTCTTGTCCCACTGCCTGAAGGTTTCGGCCGCCATGTCTTTGGCTGCCGATGCAGCTGGCGCAGCGGCCGTGGCTGGCTTGCGGGTCTGCGCTTGCGCGCCCTGGGTCATCAGCATGCCCAACACCAGGGCGGCCAGTGAACGTGAATGCATCATGCGATTGCAGCCTCCACCGGGATGTCGGATTCAAATGTAATCAAGTCACGAATTTCCGCGGTGCGCAGGCCGATCATCATCGGGTGCTTCACATTCGGCAGGAAACTGATATCGAAGATTTCGGTAATGTCGCCTTCGAAGCGAATCCAGTTCATCACGTCGCCATTGGTCAGCGAAATGATCTGCACGCCACACCACGGATCGGCATCACGCTTCTTCAATTCTTCGTCAAGCTGCAAGCCTTCGAAGCGCTGATTACGCGGTTTGGAGAGCCCCACCGCGGCGACATTGCCAATCATCGACAAACCGCGTGCAAAGCCCGGCACGAAGGCGTGCGGCACAAATGCCTTTTTGTCGAAATCCACCCACCCCAAATAACCGGTGCCGGCATTGAGCAGCCACAGCTTGCCGTTATGCCAACGCGGCGAATGCGGCATCGACAGGCCCTCGCACACGATTTCATCGGTGTCGATGTCGATCACCACGCCACCGTCATGCCGGCGGTCGCGCCAGCCGTCGACACTGTCACTCTTGCACACGGCAGTGACGTATTTGGGTTCGCCATCGACCATCGCAAGACCGTTCAAATGGCAGCGGTCTTCCGGCGCCAGCTTGCTGATGAATTTCGGCTTCCAGATCGCCTTGAAGCTGTGGGTCTGGCTCAGTTCTGACAAGCAGGAATATTTGGTGTTGACGAACACCACCTTGCCATTCTTGCGGATACCCAATTCGTGGATGTCCAGATCGCCGATGGTCTGCGCGTTGCGTGGCACATAACACTTGTCGAACTGGCCATGGATGACCTCGTTCGGCCGCAGCACGTTTTCAAACCGCCACAGCTGATACAGGCCACCCAGATAGATGCGCTGGGCATTGCCTACCACGCCCATTGCGCGTTCGAAAATGCGTTCGAAAAACGACACCCGGCCTTGCTGATCGCTGCCGACCAGATAGATGCGCCCGGTTTGGTAGGAGGTGATGGCCAGTGACAAGCGATGTTGGCCCAACCAGCCGGCCAGCCCGCGCGAGCAGCCTTTTTCAACCTTGAGTTGGGTCAGATCACGCGGTGCTTGTGCCGGCTTGGCGGCATCGGCAGAAGTTCTGGCTTCGGTGGTTGCTGGCGTTGCCGGAACCTCCGTTGTCAGAGCATCCAGCCCGGTGTCCAGCTCAGGGGTGTCCTGATTTGACTGGATCGAGGACTGATCAGGTACTGCATTCGGATTGTTTTCGTTGGCCACGTGTTATCCAGACTACAAATTACGAATTCCGGGCCCGACGGCATGCCGGGCCCGGGATCAAGCGATTACCAGGAGAAGCGCACGCTGGCCTGGCCACCCACAAAACTCTTGTAGGCGCCGCCATCGGCCCAGTTGGCACCGATGTTGAAGCCAAAGCCCCCTTTCTGCACACCCAGGCCCAATTCCGCCATGGCACTGGTGCCGCGGGTGTCGGTATTGCCGTAGAAGTTGCCCACGGTGTAGGTGCTCTTGCCGTTGATATCGCGCACCGCGTTGAGCGAGCCATACGGTGTCCAGCGCACATCACCTACCTGGAAGGTCTTGTTCATTTCCAAGCCCAGGCGCGCGCGGGTGAAGGTGCCACCGTGCGATTCGAAGTTGACGCGCTCACCAAAGAAGTTCTTCAGATCTTCCACATGGGTGCGGGTGTACTGCACCTGCGGCACCAGGTTGAAGGTTCCCACGTTCCACTCGTAGCCCGCTTCCAGGCTCCATGCGGTAGTGTTGGAACGGCTGGTCAGCAAGCCAGCTGCCGACAGCGAACGGATATCTGCACCCATCTTGCGGGCATTGAAGTCGACGTAGAAGCTGCCCGGCACGTACCAGGTGGCATAACCACCCACGGTTGCACCGTTCAAGCGGTTCTCACCCACGCCGCCATCGGCCAGACGCTGGCGGCTGTCCGCATTGCCCAACACCAAGCCGGCATGGAAGTTCTCGAACAGATTGGCATTGATGCCGAATTCACGGCCCCAGCTGGACTGGCTGTAGTTGAAGTGCCCACCCTGACCAAAGTTGCCGGCCAGATGATCAGGCTGCATGTCGCCTTGATCGGTATAGCCGCGAATGAAGGCGCTCAATACCTTGCCGGCATCGCCGTAGGGATTCACCCCCAAACGCTGACGGAAGGTGCCCATCTGCGTGTTCATCACGCCGGCAGCACCCGCAGCAGCCGAAGCGGCCAAGGCACCGGTATCGTTCAAACCGTTGACATCGATATTGACCGAGAACTTGTCGGGTGTGGCGTTGGTGGCATCCAGCTGGCTGCTCACGGTGAGGCCAACATCAAGGAAGTTGGCCGCGTAGTTGTAGCCAATCATCTGCCCGGCGACGAAGTTGCCTGCTGCCGAGGTGCCACTGACGGTGGCAAATACCGACGAAGCATGCGCCGTCAACGGCATGCCGGTGAACAGGACATTGACTTTCTGCGCCGCCGTGGTGGCCATGTTGCCGGTGACCGCAATCTGATCCACGCTGTTGTTGGCCAGATTCAGATCCAGATTGAGATTACCGGAGCCTGCAAATGTCCCCGTGATGGCCAGCTTGTCGGTGGTCACCCCATTGAGGAAGTTCAGCAAACCGCCGCTGGTGAAGGTTCCGGCAGCCCCCACGTCAATGGTGTTGCCGCTGCCGATACTTTGGATGGTGCCGCCATTGATGAAGCTGTTGGTACCGGCCCCCATCTGGATGCTGCCACCGCTCAGGGTGATCAGGCCGCCGTTGTTCACCAGGTCGTTGCCATCGCCGAAGCTGACCACACCGCCTGCGCCAATGGTCAACGTGCCCGCATTGACCCAGCTGTCATCACCGGCACCCATTTCGACCTTGCCGCTGCCAACGATGATCTTGCCGCCGACCGAGTTGGCGATCGTGTCATTGCCATCGCCGAAATCGGTATGCGTGGTGCCCATCAGATCCCACACACCACCGGCCAGATTGTTGAGCACATCGTTGCCTGCATACAGATTCAGCGCACCCATCAGCTTGCCGCTGTTGTTGATGACTTCGACACCATCACCACCAATCACCGCAAACGCATAGCCATCCGCACCATCCGCACTGACCATGCCAGCGGCAAGGTTATTCAGTGTGTTGGTGCCGTTGGTGCCGTTGAACACCACACCCGCCGACAGGTCGCCACCGCTGGCATGGATCATGCCAGCGTTATTGACCGTGGCGTTGCCGGTGGCGCTGGTCAACTGGATGCCAGCCGCCATGCTGCCATTGCCGGCTTGCACGGAACCGGTGGCGGTGTTGTTGACCACGATATTGCCATACGCCTCGGCAACGATGCCGATGGAGGTTCCGGTCGATGTGGCCAGCACACTGCCGCTGTTGTTGATCGTTGCCGTCCCGTGACCGGCTTGTACCGAGACACCATAAGCGCCGTAATCGCCGCCCTGTGCGGAAATCATGCCGCCGTTGCTGGCCTGTGCATTGCCCGCTGCCGAGTAGCTGGTGACACCAATCGCCATGCCATAGGTGGATTTGGCGGTGATATGGCCGGTGTTGGCGGCACTGGAGTTACCGCCGCCGCTATACGCCTGAATCCCGACGCCGCCACCCAACACACCGGTCGCACTGATGTCGCCAGCATTGCTGATCACGACATTGCCAAGTTCCGAGCGCCCTTCAATACCGATCGCCACCAACAACGCGGAGGCGTTGATATGGCTGCTTGAGGTGGTGCTGACGAGGGTGCCGTAGTACGAACGCGCGGCAATGCCAGTGGCCGTGTAGTAGGCATTGGCGGTGATGTTGCCGCTATTGCCCACTTGCGCGTAGGCACCGCGGGCAAGCACGCCGTAGGCATTGGTTCCCGGGTACAAATCGCCGCCCGAAACTGCCGTGATATCGCCACTGTTCACCACCGTCGCGGTACCGTAATCGGCACGTGCAAACACACCCACTGCCGGATTGTTGCCGCTTTGAATGGTGATGTGGCCACTGTTGCTCACGCCAGCGTCACCGGCGGCAGCGAGGGCAAATACACCCACTGCCTGGCCGTAAGCGTAACCTTCAATCGTCCCGGCATTGACCACACCGACATCGCCGGAGTAGGCAATCCCCAATACACCAAAGCCCCTGCCGAGATAGGAATAGAAGCCGATTTCGCCGCCTGCGGCATTGTTGACGCCCACGTCGCCTGCCGCCGAGGTCGCGAAGACACCGTAGGCGTACTTGCCGTTGGCATAAATCGAGCCGCTGTTATACAGCGTTGCGCCTTGCTGGCCCTGCACGTCCACGCCACGCGTAGGCGCACCGAGCAACGCCTGCGAAACGGCACTGACACTACCGGTATTGCTGACCGCCGCCGCGCCATTGCCGGCGAACGCCACAATACCGGTGGCGCCGTAATAGGCCGTTGCATTCGAGCTGGCACTGATATCGCCGGAATTGACCACCAGCGCATCACCCGCAAACGACAGTGCCGCCACGCCAACTGCCGCACCTTCAGAGGCTGCCGTGATGTGGCCGCTGTTGCCAACCGCGGTATCGCCATCACCTGATGCAAACACGCCGTACACGCCCGCACCGTACTTGTTGGCCTGGCTGGCAAGAATATCGCCACTATTGACCACCGTTACCGTACCGCCAATACCGCTGGACACTGCGGAAATACCGAATGCACCGAACGTGCCGTTGGCGGTGATGTCACCCGAGTTCTCGACCTGCACCGCTGCTGCCTCACCACCGCTGCTGGCCGAGATGCCGTTGGCCAGCTGGGTGCCGTAATACAGGGTGTAACCGTAGCCCATGTCGTACTGGTTCAAGCCTGAGCCAGCAACGATATTGCCGCTGTTGGCAACGCTGATGTCACCCAGGGACTGCACTTCGATACCCGTGGCGTAACCTGCATCGACTGCAATGTTGCCGCTGTTGACCACCATCGCGCCGCCTTCACCTGCCGTGGCGTAAATGCCGAATGCGGTACCACCATTGGTGGCGGCAACGATATTGCCATCCGGATCAGCGACCTGGCCAAACACACCGGCGGCGGCACTGATGGCCGCGGAATTGGTGACCGCCACAGCGTTGGTGCCCTGCGCTTCGATACCGGCGGCCCACGTGTTACCCACGGCCTCCAGCGCTCCGCTGTTGGCCACCCCCACATCCATGCCGGATGCGAAAATCGCATCGGCCAGCCCGTTGTACGAGTCCGCAGAAACACTGCCGGAGTTAGTTACCGAGGTATTGCCGTACATCGAATAGCCATACAGACCAATCGCATTCCCTGCGTTGCTGTAAGTCATGACGTCGCCGTGGTTTTCGATCACGACATCGCCGCCAATCGAATAACCGCGAATGCCATTAACATCGCCATACAACGACAGCGCCTGGATCGCGCCAGTATTGCCAACGGCCACATTGCCGAGCACCGAACTTGCAGCGATGCCGTCCGCCCCCAACACCGCACCAATGGCCTGAATGTCACTGGCATTGTCGACCACGGCATTACCCACCGCCGACATTGCCTCGATCCCGGTCGCCTTGCCGGTGGCAAGCACCGTGATGGCACCCCCGGTGGTGGTGACACTGGCACCGTAGTAACCGGTTGCAACAAGGCCGGCGGCGGCCAGATACCCATTGGCCTGGACGCTGCCGCTATTGGTCACCATGGCGGTGCCGTAGTCGGAACGTGCAAGCACACCGTAGGCCACCGCCTGTGCGGAATAGGCGTCCACACTGCCGCTATTGTCGACCGCGGCATTGCCGTAATCGGCACGCGCGAAGACGCCCACCGAGGCACCCGTTGCACTCTTGGTAGCGATGCTGCCACTGTTCGTGACGCTGACATTCCCCGCCGCCGCCAACCCGAACACCCCCACCGCCTGGGTGTAGGCATAACCGCCAATATCACCCGCGTTGTCGATGCTCACATCGCCCAAACTGGCGACCCCAAGCACACCGAACCCTTGACCCAGATAGGAATAGAACCCGATGCTGGCACCGTCGGCATTATTGACCGTGACATTTCCCGCGCTGGAGCTGGCATACACGCCAAACGCATACTTGCCATTGGCGTACAGCGAGCCGGAGTTGGCAACGCTGACGTCACCGAAGCCCTGCGCCCGAACCGCGTAGGCATTGGAATACAGAAGTCCGAGCGGCGCTTGTGCCGAGACCGAACCGCTGTTGGTCACAGACACATCACCATTGGCGCTGAACGCCAGGATGCCGGTGGCGTCGTACCCGAGCGCCGCAGTGCTGGTGACCTCGATGTCGCCCGAATTGGTGACGCTGGCAGTGCCGGCAAACGAGAGCGCCGAGATTCCGGTCGCGGCACCTGCGGACACTACCGTGATCGCACCACTGTTGGTGACCGAGGCGTCGCCATCGGCCGAGGTGAAGATGCCGTTGGCACCCACGCCATATTTGGTGTACTGCGAGGCGTAAATCGCACCGCTGTTATTGACGCTGGCCGTGCCGCCCAGCCCGCTGGATACCGCCGAGATTCCGGTCGCACCGAAATAGCCGATGGCATTGATATCGCCGCTGTTGGCCACGCTGACCGTGGCAGCTTCACCGCCGCTGGTGGCATTGATGCCGGTTGCGAGGGCTGAGCCATACACGGTCGTGGTGCCGGTGTAGGGGTCGTACACGGCATCAATGGAACCCGCATCGATCGCGCCGCCATTGTCGATGCTGATATCGCCGTAGGAACGCGCTTCAATGCCGGTGGCGTAATAGCCCTGCGCATTGATGGCACCGCTGTTGATCACGGTGACGTCGCTGCCGGTGGCGTAAATGCCGAAAGCCTGCCCGGCGGCATACACACTGGCGCTGATATCGCCGGAATTATCAACCGACACCACATCGGCGGCCTGCGCTTCGATGCCGGCAGCCCAGTCGTAACCGTCGGCCTGGATGCCGCCGGTATTGGTCACATCGACATTGGCGCCGGAAGCGAAGATGCCGTCGGCCAAGCTGCCCGCGGAATAGGCATAGATATCGGCCGCATTGTGGATCGCAACATCACCGGTGGTGGAGTACCCATAGATGCCGATCGCACTGCCCGCCAACGACATTGCTTCGAGGTTTGCACCGGCTTGATTGGTAATGTCCACCATGCCGCCATTGCTGTAGCCAGAAATGGCAATGGCATCACCGAACTGGATTTCACTGATCGGATCGGCATTGTCGATCACGATATCGCCAGTGCTGTATTCATTGATTGCCAGCGCCACCAGGGGTGCGTGGCTGCTGCCGATGGCAAAGCCATCGGTGACCACGGTGAGGTCGGCAACCGGGGCGTGGTCAATCGCTGCGCGCTCGATTTGCAGGGTATGCACTGCGACGACGTGGTGGTCTGCCGCGGTGACATTGCCGGCAAACCCGATCGCCAAGGTCAGTGCCGAGACACTCAACGCCGAACGCACGGCGCGCGTCATCGGATCGAGCCTGATGATGCGGCGATTATGTGCCCTGCCAAGCGAGCGGCTGTTCCGATTGTTGCTCATGTAACCCCCAAGTCCGTTCTGGAATATCGTCTGTCCGCCATACCCCGGCGGTGCTCAATTACTTGCAAAATGCGTCCCAACGGCGCGACACAACTCGGAGATGCCCCATCCGAAACTGTGCGGCCTATTTCATGTTGTTATCACCTCTAACGTGATGCGTTGTCAACCTGAACCCGGAAACGCATCACTGTTTGCAGTTTTCCGGTCAACCTGAATAGGCGTTGATGAGCGTTCACGCGCAGCTAACAATTCCCGCCAGCCGCCGCTCCCCACCGGCTGCTGGCCACTCGTCGCAAGGCCGATCTCGCACTGCCGCGCTGGTTCTGGAATAATCGGCCCCCTAACGGCCGCGACTGGCCATTTGACGTGGGTGCACTGTGCGGACGACTGACCTCGCTTTCCTGAAGCGCTTTTCGATGGTGATTGCCTTTCTGTTCTTGGTGATGGTGGGCCTGATCCTGTTTGCCCATCACCTGAACGGCAAGGTGGAATACCCCACCGACCCGGCGACGCAACAACGCCTGCAAGATCGCATCGGCCCGGTTGGGGCCGTGTATGCCGGCGCAACCGGTGCTGCCGCGCAAGCCGCTGCCGCGGCTGCCGCCACCGCTGCGCTGACCGCCAATGTGCCGTTCGAAGGCCGCACCGATGGTGCTGAAATCTTCAACAACGGCCCCTGTACCGGTTGCCACACCGCTGGCGTAGGCGGCGCGCCCAAGTTGGATAGTGCCGGCATCGGTGCCCGCGCCAGCGCACAGGGTGTCGAAGAGTTGATCAAGAAGGCGACCGCCGGCTTCACCGGCACCGCCGGCACCATGCCCGCCAAGGGCGGCAACCCGGCGTTGACCGATGACCAGATCAAGGCGGTCGTTGAGTACATGGTGGCGCAAAGCAGGAAGTAATTGCGGGTATCGCATGCTTGCAAGCGCCGCCGCAGGGCGGCGTTTGTGTTTTGTGCATCACGTTAGAACACCCTGCCTTGCCACTTGCGGCATCATGTCGACATGACAATCGGCACCACCGCCTCTTACAGCGTCCTTATTCCCGGCCCGGCCGGGCAGATCGAAGTCGCCTTTGACCCTGCCGAGGGCACGCCGCAGCCGCTGTTGGCGGTGGTTTGCCATCCGTTGCCCACCGAGGGCGGCACGATGCACAACAAGGTGGTGACCACCGCCGCACGCGCCTTGCGCGAAACCGGGATCGCCACCTTGCGCTTCAATTTTCGTGGCGTGGGCCAATCCGATGGCCAGTTCGACAACGGTCAAGGCGAGCTGGACGACCTGCGCACGGTGGTCGCGTGGGCCGCGCTGCAGCACCCCGGCAAGGCGCTGTGGCTGGCGGGGTTCAGCTTTGGCGCGTGGGTATCCTTGCGCGGCGCGGTGGACTTGCGAGCCAAGGCGCTGATCTCGATTGCACCCCCCGTGGGCCGTAGTTGGGCGTTTGATGACATCGCACTGCCGCAGGTGCCATGGTTGGTGATCCAAGGCCTGAGTGATGAAATCGTGGATGCACATGCGGTGCGCACTTGGGTCAGTGGCTTGCCGCAGCCTCCGCAACTGATCGAAATGCCTGACACCAGCCATTTCTTCCATCGCAAACTGATTGACCTGCGCGGCCTGATCCGCAACAGCGTACGGAACTGGCTGCCGGCATGACGGCTGTGGCAACTCCGTCGCAGCGTTACGCTGCGGGCGTGGCGCGTGGCGATTGGCTGGATGACCCGGCACAGCATGCTGCACTGGCCGTACTGGATCGCATCCAACACTCGCTATTGACTCCCGCACCGGCGCGCGGGCTGCTGGCCCGCCTGTTTGATCGGCCCGCCGTCGAGGCTGCGCAGGGCTTGTACTTGTGGGGTGGCGTTGGTCGTGGCAAGACGTTCCTGATCGATCTGTTTTTCGATGGCCTGCCGTTCAAGGAAAAACAACGCACCCATTTCCATCGCTTCATGCGCGATGTGCATGCACGCCTGCGCGCGCACTCCGGTGAAGCTGATCCGCTGGTGGCGATTGCCCGCGAATGGCGGCACAGCCTGCGGATTTTGGTACTGGATGAGTTCTTCGTCGATGACATCGGTGACGCGATGTTGCTGGGTCGCCTGCTGGAGCATCTGTTCGCACAGGGCGTGACCTTGGTCACCAGCTCCAATACCGCGCCGGTCAATCTGTACCAAGACGGCCTGCAACGCGCACGCTTCCTGCCGGCGATTGATTTGATTACCCGGCATTGCAATGTGGTCGAGCTAATCAGCAGCACCGATTATCGACTGCGCGCACTGACCCGCTCACCGGTATATCGCACACCCCTGGATGCCACCGCCGATGCGTGGTTGGAGGAACGCTGGCAAGCGCTGGGCGGTGATGCTGCACATCGCGATGCCGGTATTGTCATCGACGACCGCCGCATTGCGGTCCGCGCACGTGGGCAGGGCCTGTGCTGGTTCGATTTTGCCGCACTGTGCGAAGGTCCGCGCGGCACTACCGACTACATTGAAATTGCCCGCGAATTTCACACCGTGTTGCTGGGCGGGATTCCGGCGTTTGATGCCAATAACGAGGATTCCGCGCAACGCTTCATCAACTTGATTGATGAAATGTACGACCGCCATGTCAATCTCGTGTGCACTGCGGCCAACCCTCCGATGGCGCTGTACGCCGGGCACCGCCTATGCGGTGCATTCGAGCGTACCGCCTCGCGCCTGGTGGAAATGCAATCCACCGACTATCTGCTGCATCCCCACCGTTCATGATCTGCTGGGGATGGCCGCGCCCAGCCCGCTAGAATGCATGCCATCACACCTGTTTGATTGTTAGGAATCCCGATGACGCCTGTGACCCGCTCTCTGTGCCTGCTGCTCGCCGTTGCGGCCCTGGCTGCCTGCAACCGTCAAGGCCCGCAAGTGCCCAAGCCTGTGGATGACAACACCAGTGTGCCGCAGCGCCACGACGATGGGGTGGAGTCGGTCGTCGTCAACCCGAATGCGGCCAAGGCCGGTGCCGAGGTCGATGGCAACGGCGACATCATCACCCCGCTGCGCGAATTCAAGAGCGGACAAACCGTGTACATCTCGGTACCCACCAAGTTCGGTCGCAAGCAAGGCGAGCGGCTGGAAGTGTTCTGGTTCAATCAGGGCAAATCGCAGAAAGAAGACACCAAGAACATCCAAGGCCCGTTCACGGTATTCGAATTTACCCCCACCGATACCGGCGCCTACAATGTCGAGGTCGATGCCAACGGTCGACCGGTGGCGCTGGTGCAGTTCGAGGTCAAGTAAGGCCTGCAATGACCATCGAAGGTTCACTGTTGGGACGTGAGGTTGCCTATCCGGCACACTATGACCCGCGCCTGCTGTATTCGATCGCGCGCGCGCTGGCACGTGCGCAATTGGGGGTTGCTGGCAACGCATTGCCATTCATCGGCCATGACCGCTGGCAAGCGTTCGAGCTGTCCTGGCTGAACCCACAGGGCTTGCCGCAGGTGGCCACCGCGACCTTGCAGGTACCGGCTACCTCGCCCAATTTGATCGAATCCAAATCGCTCAAGCTCTACCTCAATTCGTTCAACGCCAGCGTGTTCGAACGTGCCGAGCATGTGCGGCTGCGGATTGAAGCGGACTTGTCGCAAGCAGCCGGCGCGCCGGTCAGCATGCAATTCGGGGTGCCTGCCATCGGCAGCGACGATGCCGCCGGCAACCTGGATGTTCAGGACATCGCCATCGCCTGCTATGGCCCGCCCGATGCCAGCCTGCTGCACGCCGATGCGGGCAGCCTGGTCGAAGAAACCCTGCACAGCGCGTTGCTCAAATCCAATTGCCCGGTCACCGGCCAACCCGACTGGGCCGATGTGAGCATTGCCTACCACGGCCCACGCATCGACCGCGCCGGGTTGTTGCGCTATCTGGTCAGCTTCCGCGACCACGCCGAATTCCACGAACAATGCGTGGAGCGTATCTTTATCGACGTATTGGCCCGCTGCCAGCCGCAACAATTATCCGTGCACGCCCGCTACACCCGGCGTGGCGGGCTGGATATCAACCCGTGGCGCGCCACCCCCGGCAGCCCCGCGCCCATTGCGCAGCGCGCACCCCGGCAATAAACCCATGCGCCTGCTGCACAGCCTGCCTCTGCTCGGCGTGCTGGCCGGCTGCCAACCCGCCACCCCACCCGCCGCACACATGCCAGCGGCACCGTTGCCGGCAGCCCCCCCCGCCGCAACGCTCTCGTCGCCATCTGCCAATACCCCTGCCATCGCCCGCATCGAATTGGGCAACGCGCTTGGCAGCGACCAGCGCGTGCTGGCCCCGATGTTGCGCTTTGCACCCACCGACACGATCTATGCGTCGCTCGTACTCGGCGGCCAATCCGCCACCCCGCACCGCCTCGATGCCCGCTGGAGCCACCTGGACAGCAAACAAACCGTGCTGGCCGAGGGCAAGACC
>DAORUL010000035.1:13859-15449 GCA_035433165.1 Thermomonas sp.
TGCCCGCTGGAGCCACCTGGACAGCAAACAAACCGTGCTGGCCGAGGGCAAGACCCTGATCTTCAACGGCAATGCCGTCACCACGTTCCAGATCAGCAAACCCAATGGCTGGCCAGCGGGCCACTACAAACTGGAACTGTTGCTGGATCAGGTGCTGATGCAAACGCGGTTGTTTGAAGTCGATGCGCCGGTGCCGGCTGCAAGCGTGGCGTCTGTTCGCTAGACGCCATTCGCGCAAATGGCGCGCCGGAAGGGGTGAGCGTCACCGCTTGCGAAGCGCAGCTTCGCGGTGACAGCGAACGCCCGAACGCTGTGCGTGAGGGCGGGGAATCACGACAGGAAGCCATCGAAGATGGCGCGCCTGGAGGGCCCTACAACTAGGAGCAACTAGGCGACGTTAGGAGCCAATTATTACCCGAAATGCCCGGCACAACAGTACTTCCTAACGCATGCGTTACTAGCTGACGCTAACGGCTACCACTACAATCTATCAACTTTAGGTGGGTAGGTAGGTGGGTGGACGATGCCTAGGATGCCAACACGATATGGTACGGATCTCGCAATCAAGGCGCTAAAACCAAAGCCCAATCAGCGCTATCCATCAAAACATTCGATTGCAGGTGAACCGCGCGGTCTATACGTGCAGGTCTCGCCTTCAGGAACCAAGACATGGTTGCTCCGCGTCACGGTCGGCACCAGGCCGAGTTCAACTGGGGGCCAAGTGCAAGTTCGCCGTGAGCTCGGTCTCGGGAGCTACCCACGAGTTGGCCTTCAGGCAGCTCGGGAGAAAGCCTTCGAGTTCCTGGCAATGCTCGACAAGGGGATTGATCCGCCCACTCAGCGCCTGCAAGCAAAAGCCTCAATGCTTGAAGCGCTTGCTAAGCGCCGCACGTTTGCCCACCTAGAGCTAGAGACTATCGGCGCCAAGGGTCCGGGCTACAAGGATCCTGTGGGGTCGATTGCCGCCTGGCGCACGCGAATGGATACACATGTACTACCCCTGATAGGGAATCGCGAGATCAAGGATCTCACCATTGAAGATGTGGCTACCGTGATCCGGCCACTGTGGAGATCAAAGTACCCGACTGCCCGGAAGACTCTCCACGACCTCTCGGCCGTTTTCCGCTACGCGAAGGCAATGAAGATCTACGATGGTGAAAATCCGGCCAAGGTGGAATTGTTGTCGCCTCTTCTTGGCAAGCCGTCTCATCTAAAGAGGCACTTTCCGTCACTTCCGTTCAGCGAAGTGCCGAAATTCATATCCGCACTTCGCGCTCGCGAGGCAGATTCCGCTAGGGCGCTAGAGTTCATGATTCTCACCGCCGCAAGATCAGATGAGGTGAGAAGCGCCCCCTGGAGCGAGTTCGACCTGGAGAAGGCGATCTGGGAAATTCCGGCGGCGCGGATGAAGAGAGATAGGCGCCACAAGGTTCCTCTCTCAGCGCGCGCTGTCGAAATTCTCCTTGTCCAGAAGTCTTTAGGCAGGAAGTCCCCTTTCACCAACACACATGGCGAGCCCCTAACTGACGCAGCGGTGGTAATCCCCCCGCCCATTAGCTGACGCCAGAAGTGGAATTTTCTCGTACGCTT
>DAORUL010000036.1:0-3305 GCA_035433165.1 Thermomonas sp.
CTGCCGGCGGTCATCTGCCCGTACATCATCAAACCCTTTTTATCGAGTTCGTTAAAGTGTTCCCATGTGGCCCAATGCGGCACCAGATTGGAATTGGCAATCAGCACACGCGGTGCATCGGCATGGCTGGGGAACACCCCCACCGGCTTGCCCGACTGCACCAACAGGGTTTCGTCATCGCCCAGGGTTTTCAGCGTGTCAAGAATCTTGTCGTAGCTCGCCCAGTCCCGCGCTGCGCGGCCAATGCCGCCGTACACCACCAGCGAGGCGGGGTCTTCCGCCACTTCGGCATCCAGGTTGTTCTGCAACATGCGATATGGCGCTTCGGTCAACCAGCTTTTGCAGTTGAGCTGGTTGCCACGCGGCGCGCGGATCGTGCGGGAGGGATCAAAGCGGCTGCTGGTGGTCATGGTGAGATCCGGGACAGGAAGTGCGATGTGCAAAATTTTGCGCCGAGTCCCCGCGCACAGCCACCACTTGCCCCCGGCCACCCCGTCATTGGCAAGCATTCAGCCTGGAATTTGCCAAAAAACAGACCCATTGCGTACGCTGTACGCATGACCGGCACCCCCACCGCACAGCGTATCGTTGCCGCCGCTCGCGGCCTGCTGCAGCGCGAAGGCGTTGCCGCGGTGCATATGCGCAAGGTGGCGCAATTGGCCGGCATCAGCCCGATGGGCATCTACCGCCATTTCGCCAACCGCGATGCCTTGCTGCAACGACTGGCCGACGACAGTTTCGACGAGATCACGCATCACTGGTTGGCGATGCGCAGCGGCAGCGATGTGCTGGCACAACTGATCGCCCTGCAACGCATCTATCTGGATTACGCCTTGGCGCATCCACATCTGTTCGAGCATGCGTTTTCATCGCATCGCGGCAATGCGCGGCGCTTCCCGGAAGACTTCCACGCACGTCGCTCGCCCACATTGAACGTGGGCCACGATGCGGTGGTCGCCGCACAAGCGGCGGGAGTGTTGCGCGCAGGCGAACCGTGGGATATCGCGATGACGCTGTGGGCGCATTCGCATGGCTTGATTGCGCTGTATCGGGCCGGGCGTTTCAGTTTCGATGAACGTGAATTCCGCAGCTTCCATGAAACTTCGTTGCAGCGAATCCTGGATGGCTTGCGCGCCTGATTCCTTCGCCAACAATCGCTATCATCAAGACATGTCTAATCTGCTTCGTGCCACCCTGGCGCTGATGTTCCTGCTACTGACTGGCTGCGCCACTCAGCCTGGCACATTACAACCGTCCACCGTGCTGCTGGTCTCAGTGGATGGGCTGCGCCCCACCGATATCACTTCCGCCAACATGCCCACGTTGAATGCACTGGGTGATGCCAATGTGCGCGCAGTGGGCATGCGCCCGTCGTACCCATCGCTGACCTTTCCCAACCATTACGCGCTAGTTACAGGGCTGCGCCCGGATCGTCACGGCATCGTTCACAACTCGATGTCCGATTCCACACTAGGCAAGTTCCGCACCGCCGACCGTAACGCAGTGGAAACCGGAGACTGGTGGGGCGGCGTACCTGTGTGGGTGAGCGTGCAGCGCGCCGGCCTGCGTAGCGCCACCATGTTCTGGCCGGGCAGCGAAGCGGCGATCGACGGCGTGCATCCATGGCAATGGCACCACTATGCTGAGAACACCCGTGCCATCAACAGCGTCCAGCAAGTACTGCAGTGGCTGGCACTGCCGGCAAACCAGCGGCCACGGTTCATCACCATGTACCTAGATCAGGTGGATGATGCCAGCCACAACCACGGGCCAAATTCACCGCAGGCGGATGCCGCACGGCGTGAGGTGGATGCCGCCGTTGCTGCACTGCTGCAAGGGCTGGCCGATGACAGGCAAATTGCCAGCACCAACCTGCTTGTCGTGTCCGATCATGGCTTTGACACCGTTCCTGCGGGGCACACGCTCAATGTGGAACAGATGGCTCCCCCCAGCGTGGCCGAGGCCGTCAGCGATGGCCAGGTGATTGGCTTTGCACCACTCCAAGGCAAAACCCCGGACGCCGAACAGCTGTTGTTAGGGCGCCATGACCACTACCAGTGCTGGCGCAAACAGGACTTGCCCGTGCAATGGCATTACGGCAGCCATCCGCGCATTCCTAGCATCATCTGCCAGATGGATGCCGGCTGGGATGCCTTGTGGCCCAAGAAATACGCCTATCGCATGCAACAGCCACCCTCCACGCGTGGCTCGCACGGCTACGACCCCGACCTGCCGCAGATGCGTGCCACGTTTATAGCTGCCGGCCCTGCATTCGGTCATGGCGTGCAATTGCCCGTGTTCGACAATGTGGACGTTTACCCGCTGCTGATGCGCTTGCTGCAACTGCCGAGCGAGCGTAATGATGGCGACATCACACCACTACTGCCCGCACTGCAATCCTCCCATTGAGCCGCGCTTGCGCCCCCACCCTCAGGCCACCTTCATGCCGAATCCATTGATTGCCCCACTGGTGCGCTGGCTTGGCAAGCTCAGCCATCCTCGTCTTTTCCTTGTGATTGGCGCGCTGTTTGTTGTGGATCTGGCGATCCCCAACTTTGTGCCATGGGACGACATCCTGCTGGGTTTGGGAACGTTGCTTCTGGCCCGTTGGAAGAAGCCCGCCGAGCAAACGCCGCCACCCTTGCCCTAGCCGTGTTATTGATCGACAGCCACTGCCATTTCGATGCCGCAGAGTTCGATGTTGATCGCGCCGCCGTGCAGGCACGCGCACTGGCGGCAGATGTTGCACATCAAATCGTGCCAGCGGTGGATGCCGCCGGCTGGACGACGCTGAAAGCCGTTTGCGCCGCGCACCCCGGCCTGCATCCGGCGTATGGCTTGCACCCGATGTATCTGACCCACCACCATCCCGGCCACCTGCGCGAGCTGCGCACGTGGATGGAACGCGAAGCACCGGTCGCGGTGGGCGAATGCGGGTTGGATTTTTTCGTGCCCGGGCTGGATGCCCACACGCAGTTGTTTTATTTCGACGCACAACTCAAATTGGCGCGCGAATTCGACTTGCCTGTCATCGTGCATGCGCGGCGCGCCGTGGATGCGGTGATTGCCGCGATTCGCCGCGTCGGCGGTCTGCGCGGCGTCATCCACAGTTTCCCCGGCAGCCCGGAACAAGCCGCGCAGCTGCACCAACTGGGGTTCCTGCTGGGCATCGGCGGGCCAGTGACGTTTGAACGTGCCAATCGCCTGCGCAAGCTGGTGGCCCACATGCCGCTGGAACAATTGCTGCTGGAAACCGACGCCCCCGATCAACCTGGATCGGCGCATCGCGGCCAGCGCAATGAACC
>DAORUL010000036.1:3405-10963 GCA_035433165.1 Thermomonas sp.
TAGCGCACGTTTTCCAGCGAATACACCGCCGGCACCCCGAAGTAGCGGTCATGGTTTTTCGGGAAATTGAATTCGCCGCGCAGTTTTTTGCGAATCAGCGACAGCATCGCATCGTGCTCGGTGCGCGACAGATCACGCACGCGAATCTGGGTGACATCGCTGCGTCCACCGGCCGAGCCCACCGCAATGATCGGCTGCTTGCGACGCCGGCAATACGCAATCATCTCCACCTTGCTGCGGAAACTGTCACAGGCATCCAGCACCAGATCCACCGGCGTCCCCAGCAGCGCATCCAGATTGCCGGGGGTGACAAATTGCGGATGCAAATTCAACTGGATATGCGGATTGATCGCACGGCAACGCTCGGCCATCGCCTCGATCTTGGCGCGCCCGAACTGCCCATCCAACGCCGGCAATTGCCGGTTGGTATTGGACACGCACAAATCATCGGCATCGATCAGGGTCAGCCTGCCGATACCACTGCGCGCCAGCGCTTCCACCGCCCACGAACCCACCCCACCAATACCGACCACGGTCACATGACAGGCACGCAAGCGCGCCAATGCACCGCTGCCATACAGCCGGTCGATGCCACCAAAACGTTCTTTCCAAAGCGTATCCATGCGCCATTTTACGCTGCACCGGCAATCGTGTTTCCGGTCTGCAGTTGCAAGCGCTGCTGCACTGCGCCATGCTGCGCACAGCGCAACTAGAGTCATTGCTCAATGTCTGCAATTCGGGTCATCAAGAAATATCCCAACCGTCGTTTGTACGACACCGAAATTTCCAGCTACATCACCATCGAGGATGTGCGCCAGCTGATCGTGGATGGCGAATCCTTCGAAGTGCGTGATGCCAAGACCGGTGAAGACCTGACGCGTCAGGTTCTGTTGCAGATCATTACCGAGCACGAACAGGATGGGCAGCCGATGTTGTCCACCCAGCTGCTGAGCCAATTGATCCGCTTTTATGGCGATTCCTTGCAGGGCTTCATGGGCAACTATCTGGAACGCTCGATGCAGTTATTTCTGGAACAGCAGCAGCAGTTCCGCTCGCAAATGGGCGGCATGCTGGGGCAAACTCCGTGGGCGATGCTGAATCAGTTGACTGATCGCAATATGGCGCTGTGGAAAGACTTCCAGCAAAACCTGGGCAATGGCATGGGCACCGGCCCCAGCAGTGTGCGCAACAAAGAGACGCGCAAGCCGCGCTGAACCGCTGCGCAGCAGCCGCTCACAACACGGCCGGGGGGGAATTTAAGCGTCGTGCTGCTTCAAGTTCGACGCATTCAGTGCATGCCACTGGCACTGGCAGCCTGCGTACCCCCGCACAACTTTGCCTTGTAGGCTTCTGCCTTGGGCATCAGTGCCTCCAACTGATGGATCCGGGTGCCGGCACTGGGGTGGGTGGACGCAAACTCCGAGGGTGCCTTGCCGCCCGAGGACTGATCCATGCGCTGCCATAGCGGAATGGCTTGTTGCGGATCAAAACAGGCGGAGGCCGCCAGCATCAGGCCCAACTCATCCGCCTGCGTCTCCTGGCTGCGTGCATACGGCAATGCGCTGCCATAGCCATAGGCCGACATCACCGTCTGCAAGGTACCCGAATCCATCCCGCTGGCCGCACCCGCCATTTGTCCCAATTGCTCCAGCTTGCCGCGAGTCATCCGCTGCGCACCATGGCGTAACAGCGCGTGGGCGATTTCATGCCCCATCACCACTGCCATGGCATCGGCATTTTGCGCCACCGGCAACAAGCCGGTGTACACCGCAATTTTGCCGCCGGGCAAGCAGAAGGCATTGACCTGATCCGACTGCAATACCGTCACCGCCCAGTCAAAGGATTTTTCGATATGGCTGGCCTGCAGGTGATGCTCGGCAGCCAAACTATCGGTCACTTGCGGGATCTTTCCAATTAAGCGCTCGGCGATGGCTCGCACTTGTTTGGAAGCCTCTGCATCGGCTGACAAAGGCTTTTCTTGTTGCAAGACTTGTTGATAGGCCTGCAAGCCCAATGATTTTTCCTGCTCCGGTGAAATGCTCTTGTCGATCACCACCGCTTGTCCGGTCAAGGGATCAATACTGCGGTTGGAAAACCAATACCACGCCGCGTAACCGGCAAACAGCAGTAACACCCATAGCCGCAAGCCTCCGCGGCGTTGCCCCGTACTTTGCCCGCTTGGATATTGATTCATGCCTTGATTCCTTCTGTGCCAATGTGACTGCCGCTGCGCCAGGTTTTCAAGCTGTTGCCAACATCTATTTTCAAAGTTGCCGCACCAAGCGAAAACCGACCCGTGCATTGGTGATATCCACGCCACCCGAAACGCGCCAAGAAGAACGCGCCTGTACTGGCGCACTCGACCATGCCCCGCCACGATACATCCGGTTACGGCAACCCGGGTTCACCCAAGCCTCACCGCGTGCCGGCGCGCGCCGATAGCCTTTGTGCCAACAATCGACCACCCATTCACTGACGTTTCCACCCATGTCATATAGACCAAACCGATTCGCCGTAAAACTCCCAACGGGTGCCGGCCCCCACCAACCATCGGCATAACCGGCAAACGCGTTATTCCAGTGTCGGCCGCGGGGCGAAACATCTTTGCCTCCTGCCAGATTTTCAACCCCCGCTGGCGGCAATGCATTGCCCCACGGATAATGCCCTCGCCCCCCGGCACGCAGCGCATATTCAAATTCCGCCTCACTGGGCAAACGGTAGTGCGCACCGGTCTGCTGGCTCAGCCACGCCGCATAGGCTTCGGCATCGCGCGCGGTGACGTGAACCACTGGCATGGCATCCGCAGCCGGCTGCCCGTCATACCCGGATCGCCAGTCGATGCCGCTACCGCGCACGAAGTTACCGCTGCGCACGTCATAGGCCATCGAATGCCCGCGCTGGGTAGCGCGTGCCACATAACCGGTGGCCTCCACAAAGCGACGGAACTGCCCCACCGTGATTTCGTAACGCCCCATCGCAAACCCACGCTCAAACGATACCCGGTGCTGCGGTTGTTCATCCGCATTGGCATCGATCTCACCATTGGCAGAACCCATTAGAAATTCGCCAAACGGCACCACCACCATCGATGGGCCACGGCTGGCATCGGGCATTTCATCGGTAAACACTTGCCTGGGCTGAAATACGTCGTACCGGCTGGCCATATCAATGCGTTGGCGCAACTCCACACTGGCGGCATCGCCGGGTTTTGCAATGCGCAGCATGTCCACCAATTGTTCACGTGCAAACTGCAGGCCACTACCGGTTCCCAATGCAATCAAACCGGCATCGCGCATACGCCGCAACCGTTCATTGCGTGCGGCCTCGATGCGCGCACCCACCACTTGTGCAAGCAACGGGCTACTCCGTACCTGGCCGGCACGCGCCAGCAGGCCATAGGCGGCGTCGAAATCACCTGCCGCCGCCAGCATCTGGGCCTTGGCAACCAACACATCCTCCACCGATCCCAGCCCACGCTGCGCGCGCAACAGCGGCGGCCACAGCACCAAGGCCTTGCGGAATTTCTCGAGGGCCCCCCCGGCGCTGTCCAATTTCCCTGCACGCAGCTGGGCCTCGCCCGCCAAGGCAAGGTCGAACGCCTGACCCACCCGATCCACTGCAGCCAGATATTCCTGCACATGCGGATACTCCGGCCACAGGCTGCGCAATACCGTAGCTTGACGTTGGGCAAAGCGCAGGGATGCCAGATCTTCGTCTTCCGCCAATGCCGACCATGCCTGGGACAACAATGCGGTGCGCGATTGCTCCAACAGCTTGGCATCCTGCACATTGCCCGGCTGCAGCTTCTGCAGGGCCAGCAACAGAGGAATGGCCGATTGCGCAGTCTCGAATAGGTCGCCCTTGGCCAAGGCCCTGCGCGCTGCAGAGCGCGCAACGGCTGGATGGGGGATGATCACCTCTGGCAGCGACCAGCTCAGCACCGCCGCCAATGCGTCGTCCCCCTGCACACGCACCCGCCCTTGCGGTTGAGCAGATTGCGCCGGCCCAGCCGGGGGGGAGGTCGGCTGCTCGCTGGGTTGCGCGGTCACGACATGCGGATTGGCCGCAGGCTTGCACCCGACCAATAGCAACAGCATCAACGTGAGTACACCGCTTGTGCGCAAAGCATGCTCCATGAACGCCTTCACCCTGCCGGGCGCAGGCTGGATATTGGATGCTGGGTGACGTTAGGTGATCCCCCACGCGCCTGCAACCGCATAATGCACGGATGACACACTGGATCGACACCCCCGACGCGCTGCGCGCGCGCTTGCACCAGCTGCCACCATGTATCGGGCTGGATACCGAATTCATCCGCGAGCGCACCTATTGGCCACAACTGGCCTTGGTGCAGATTGCGCTGGGCGAAGCCGACGACGACATCCTGTTGGTCGATCCGCAAGTCCCCGGCATCTGCACGGTCTTGGTGGCAATGCTGGAAAATCCTGACGTGCTCAAGCTGATGCACAGCCCCAGCGAGGATCTGGTGGCATTCCAACACAGCTGTGGCGCGCTGCCTGCGCCCTTGTTCGACACCCAGGCCGCCGCCGCCCTGTGCGGCATGGGGGCCGGCTTGAGCTACCAGAAACTGGTGCACGCCATCACCGGCGTCGAACTGGCCAAGGGCGAAACCCGTTCGGATTGGCTGCGTCGGCCACTCTCGCCGGCACAGCTGGACTATGCGGCGGACGATGTGCGCCATCTGCATGCAATGCATCGTCAGTTGCAGGCCACACTTGCCACCAATGGCCGTGCCGGCTGGTTGGCCGAAGACAGCCGCCGGCAACTGGCGAATGCAGCGCAGGACGATGGCGAACGCTGGCCGCATTTGGCCCTGCGCAGCGCGCAATTTCTCGACCCCGCAGGGCAACGCCGCTTGCTGCGGCTGTTGCGCTGGCGCGATGCGCAAGCACGCAGCAGTGATCGACCGCGCAGCTGGATTCTGGACAACGAACTGGCGGTGACCTTGGCACGCCAGAACCCGCCCGACAAGCGCAGCTGCGATGGTCTGCTGGATTCCTCGCCCAAATCCCCGCGCAGCCTGCGCGAGGCACTATGGCTCGCGTTGGGCACGCCGCTGGCCGACGAAAACGATGCGCCACCCATACGTGGCGACGATCGCAACAAAACACAGTTGCGCGCCATGCAGGCCGCCGTAGCCAAACTGGCCGCCGACCTCGGTCTGCCGGAAGGTGTCCTGGCCTCCCGCCGCCTGCTGGAGGGTTTGCAAGATGGCAGCGGCTGGACCGGCACATTGGCCGGTTGGCGCCGGCAAATCCTGGAACCCGACCTTGCGCCACTGCTGGATCGCTGAGTCCCGCCGCCCTGCCCCCCCTTGCAGATGTCGCATCTTCTCCATAAAATGGGCGGCTCACCATCGGGGTGTAGCTCAGTCTGGTAGAGCGCTACGTTCGGGACGTAGAGGTCGCAGGTTCGAATCCTGTCTCCCCGACCAATCAAGTCAAGGTGTCAACCAAAGACCGCCGCAAGGCGGTTTTTCGTTTTGCCGGCATCCCGGATTGCATCTGGCCCGACAACCCCGCAAATTGCGTAAAGATCGGCAACCGCCAGTTCAATATGCGCATGCAGGCACCGTCCTCTTCATCTCCCCATTCAGCAACTCCGACGGGTCAGGCTCCTTCCCTGCTGCGGCAATGGGCCATTGCCGTAGTGTTGCCTCTGGTCATGGCCGCGCTGCTGGCGTTTGGCTTGTTGGCGCTGGCCGCACTTCCGCTGGATACCCAGTTGCCCGCGGCCCAATTACGGTCTGCGTTATGGAAGGCGGCGGGCTTGTTGCTGTTGGCAGTGCTCGTGGTGTTGGTCATCAGCTGGGGCATTGCCCAGCGTTTTCGCGCATCGATACATGCCTTGACGCTGGCGGTGCAGCGTCTGGGCAAGGGTGAATCCCTGCAATTGACGCTGGATGGCCGCGACAATCCCTTGTGGAAACTTCAATACGCGATCCAGGAAGCCTCTAGGTCGGTGGCCCAGGTACAGAACCGGATGCAAAGTGCGTTGGGGCGCACCAGTATTGAATTGGCCGAGAAAAACGCAAAGCTGGAATCCGCCAACTTGTCACGCGCACGGCTGCTGGCCGCAGCCAGCCACGATCTGCGCCAACCGTTGTATGCCCTGACGCTGTTTTCTTCGACACTGCGCGCCGGCGAAACCGATCCTGACAAGATCACCCGCATCATGCATATCCAGGAATGCGTGGCCTCGCTGGATCAGCTGTTTGCTGAATTGCTCGATTTGTCGCGCCTGGAATCCGGCAGCATGCAGGCCAGCATGTCCAATGTGCGGCTGGATGATGTCTTCGATGAAGTCAGTCGCAACTTTCGCATGCTGGCCGAATCGCGCGGTCTGCGGCTGGTTGTACGCAAGACCGATGCTTGGGTGCAGGGTGACCGCACCATGCTGGCACGGATTCTCAACAATCTGGTCAGTAATGCACTGCGTTATACCGATAGCGGCGGTGTTTTGGTCGGGGTTCGCCATCAAGACAACGGCCAAGTGCGGATTGATGTCTGGGATACCGGTTGCGGAATTGCACCCGAACACCAGCAGCGGGTGTTCGATGAGTTTTATCAGGTCAAACAGAGCACCATGCCCTCCGGTGAGCGCAAGCGCGGCCTTGGGCTGGGACTGGCGACCGTGCGGCGGTTGGCAGAATTATGTGGCTGCGCGCTGACATTGTCATCACGACCAGCACGCGGCACCTTGGTTTCACTCACCCTGGATCGCAGCGTGGAAGTGATGTCTGCGGATAACGACAGCCTCGATTTTCCACTCGATATCAGCGGCCTGCGCGTGCTCGCCATTGATGACGAGCCCAGTATTCTGGAGGGGCTGCGCGCGCTGTTGCTGGAATGGGGATGCGATGTGCGCACCGCGCACGATATCGGCAGTGCTCTCATCCAACTCGAGGACTGGAGTCTGCCGCCGGATCTCATTCTCAGCGATCTGCATCTTGGCCCGGAGCTCAGTGGCCTCGATGTGCTGGATGCCGTCAGCCGCCGCTATCGTTGTGATCCCGCACATCCGGGCTTTGCCAGACTGTTGGTGACCGGCGAAACCCGCCCCGAGCAGATTGCAGTAATCACATCCAAACGCATCCCCGTGCTGTTCAAACCTGTGGCACCGCAACGCCTGCGGGAAGCAATGCTGGCCACGGTATTGACGGCCAAGGCACCGCCCAAAGAGGATAATCCGTGACCGCAGCATTTGCTTACGATGCCCTGCAATACCCGGCGCTGATTTTCCCGCAGATGCACCCATCGCGATTGGCTGCAATTGGCCGCCTGCATGGACTGGCCAGCGCGTCGCCCATCCACTGCCGACTGCTGGAAGTGGGCTGCGGTGATGGCCTGCAATTGCTCAGCTTGGCGCTGGCCTACCCGCAAGCACAATTCGTCGGCGTGGATATGTCGCAGACCGCAATTGCGCGTGGCGAGGCGATGCGTCAGCAATTGGGGCTGACCAATCTGCAACTGCATGCGGCAGATGTTTGCCAATGGGAGTGCGGCGCGGCGCCATTCGACTATATCGTCGCGCATGG
>DAORUL010000036.1:11063-15188 GCA_035433165.1 Thermomonas sp.
AAAACCGAATCGGCGGTGTTCTACCACGACGACTTGGCCGAATTGAATCTGCCGTATTCAATTACCGATTTCGCAGCGCGCGCGCATGCCCATGGCCTGAGTTTTCTCGCCGAAGCGGAATATCACGACTCCAGCGGCGCATCGCTACCCGACCACACCGCTGCGAGCTTGGCCCAGCTGGCAACCGGCGATGTGATTCGCCGCGAACAATACCTGGACTATCTGAAAGGCCGGCGCTTCCGGCAAACCCTGCTCTGCCGGCAAGAGGTAGCGATTGTGCGCCCGGCGCAGGCTGATGCGGTACTGCAGATGCAAGCGGCAGGACATCTGCACGAAGACACCGCATTTGTAGACACCGCGATAGGAAAGGCACACCCAGGGCTACGACGCTTTTGCGCCAGCGGCGGGGCAGCGCTCACCACGCCGAATGCATTGGTCGCCAGTGTATTGACCACCATTGGCAACGCGTTTCCCTGCGCTCTTTCGGTCGACACACTGCTGCAGCAGCACCTGGCAACAACCCAGAGCGGCAGCAACCCGCGCGAGGAGCAGCACGAGGAACAGCACGAGAATCCGCAGGCAATCCGCGGCACCCTATGCAAGGCTTTGCTCATCGCCTTCGAATACGGCCTGCTGACCCTGCATGTCGATGCGCCGGCATTTGCCAATTCGCCCAGCGAATACCCTTGCTTGAATCCACTCTCCCGCGTGCAGCTGGAAAATGGACAGGACATGCTGACCAGTCTGCGGCCTTCCATGGTGCGCCTCGACAGCCAGCTGGGGCTGGAGCTGGTCAAGTTATTGGACGGCAAGCGCGATCGCGCCGCCTTGCTGCAAGCACTCGTCGAGCGCATGCAGGAATTTGCTGTCGTGGGTGCCGATGGCAAAGAGTCGATTCAAACCAGTGAATGGTGGCAAGACCACCTTGCTGGTCAACTGGAAAGCGGCCTGCAGCTTGCGTGCAAGATGGCGTTATTGGATGCTTAATACTGATAACGAATCAGCGCTCGGCACTCAACGCTCAGCGCACCATGTAGTTTTGCGAGTTCAACTGCAGCACTGCATCGAACTGCACTTTTTCGTTGTCTGACCCCAATTCCATCAATGCATCGACCCGAAAGCGCAGAGCGCGATCCAGCTCGCGCTGCGGCTCCAACGTCACTCGAATCCGTGTCAGACGCCCTTCGTGCAGGCTGATTGCTTGCTCCAGCGAGCGGCGGATACGGTCTCGATCCTGTGGACTGAGCAAGCTATAGGAGGAAAAATCAAGAATGCCGAAGGTCAATGATGACGCGCGGCACTCCTTGAACGTCTCCGGAATCAGCCGTGCCGCTTCCGAGCGCGTATTGAGCAAATTCTCAAGATCCGTCGCAATTCCTTTGCGGATTTCAGTCAACGAAATACCCCTGCCGGCATCCTCCGGCAGGGGCATATCGACCAAACGATCCATCAAGCCACGTGACATGGGTGTGCGATGTTATGCGCCGCTCTTGTCGTTCTTCTTGATGTTCCACTTCATGCCGGTATCGCCTTCCTTCGAACCGTCCGCCTTTTGTGCGGTGTAGGTGTATTCGATATGGCCGTAGTTGAACGAAACAGTCTCAGAATCATCGCCCGAGCCCGACATCGAAATGCTGGACACCAGCAGATCCGACAGGGTGATCTTGACGTAATCCATCTGCTGGCCGCCCTGTTTGCGCGCAATCAGCACGGCCTTCTTGATGTGGGTGCCATCAGCGCACTTCTCCATCATCTTCGGGCTGCTCTTGTCGATGCGCTTGGTGATGCTTAGATCCTGAAAAGCGACCTTACCGGTACCACCACCACCGCCATAGGCCATCGAACCGGAGTTGGTGGCACCCAGCGACCATGCCAGCACGTCGATCTCGCCTTTGTGTTTAGCATCTGCAGATTCGCCGTCGATGCCGTCGATCTTCATGAAAATATCACTTGCCATTGCAGTTCTCCGTGAGTGAAATCAGAAAAGTAGTGCGTTGTGTTTATGCAGGTCAGCGTGCCGACTTCGGCAATTCCGCGACCATGCGCAGCGAAACGCTGAGCTCATCCAGCTGATAGTGGGGCCGCAGGAAAGCAACGGACTTGTATGCACCGGGCTTACCGGGAACATCCACCACTTCCACGCGCGCTTCGCGCAGCGGGTATTGCGCCTTCATTTCCTGCGACGCGTTGTCGTCCAGCAGCACGTACTGGGCAATCCAGTTGTTCAGGAACATTTCGACACTGGATTTGCTGGCGAAGCTGCCGATCTTGTCGCGCATCATCGACTTCAAGTAATGCGCGATGCGGCTCACCGCAAAGATGTACTGCAGTTGCGACGACAAGCGTGCGTTGGCATTGGCGGCATCGGTGTTGTATTCCTTGGCCTTCTGCGCTGACTGAGTGGAGAAGAACGCCGCGTAGTCAGTGCCCTTGCAATGCACCAGTGGAATCATGCCCAAATCGGCAAGTTCTTTTTCACGACGATCGGTGATGGCTATTTCAGTCGGGCACTTGAGCGCGACTTCGCCATCGTCAGTGGCAAAGGTATGGGTAGGCAGACCCTCGACCAAGCCGCCACCTTCCACGCCACGAATGGCTGCACACCATCCGTATTTGGCGAAGGCATCGGTCACCTTGGCACCCAGCGCATACGCCGCATTCATCCACAAGTACTTGCCGTGCTCGGTGCCATCAGTGCGCTCGACAAAGTTGAATGCTTCCACCGGATCGGTGTCTGGACCATACGGCAGTCGGCCCAATACATGCGGCATTGCAAGACCCACATAGCGGGAGTCTTCAGATGCACGGAAGCTCTTCCACTTGGCGTATTCAACGGTATCAAAGATCTTGGCCAGATCACGCGGGCCGGACAGTTCGGTGAAGTCGTCAAAGCCCAGCAATTCCGGCGACGCGGCACTCAGGAACGGCGCATGCGCAGCGGCACAGACGTGGGAAATTTCTTCCAGCAAATACATGTCTTCGGGATGCCGGCCGAACTCGAAATCGCCGATCAACGTGGCGAACGGCGCACCACCAAAAGTGCCGTATTCTTCTTCATAGAGCTTCTTGAACAGCGTGCCCTGATCGAAGTCCGCCGCATTCTTGAAGTCCTTGACCAACTCCTTCTTGGTGGTGTTGAACACCTTGATCTTCAGCGTGGTGCTGGTTTCAGAGTTGTCGACAAGATATTTCAAACCACGCCAGCTACCTTCCAGCTGCTGAAATTCAGGTGCATGCATCACCGCAGACAATTGCTCGGACAGCACACGGTCGATTTCGGCGATACGTGCATCCAGTGCACCAATCGCATCCTTGGAAACCACCATCGCACCATCACTGACCTGCGCCACCAATTCCGCGATCAGATCACGCGCACGGGTACGTTCGGTATCCGAACGGGCAATTTTGCTCTGGGTCAGAATCTGATCCAACAGCCCGCCTTCAGCGGCTTCTGCGGTGGCGGAGGTTGCAGCCTGGGTTTCGGTATTGGCCATGTTGTTTGCTCGTTTGACGGTTTGGAATCAAAAGTTCAGGCGAAGTGCCAGTGGTTCGTCCAATCAGGTTCGAATCACTCTTCGGACTTGGGCCCGACTTCCTTGCTCAGCTGGGCGATCTTGTCGGTATTGGCTAGTACGTCATTGAGCAAATCTTCGAATTTGTCATTGCCTGCTGCTTTGTTGCGCAGATCTGCCAGCTTCTGGCGTGCCTCCAGCAACTTGCGCAGTGGCTCGATCTGATTGGCCACACGCTCCGGCGAGAAATCTTCCAGGCTGCGGAAGTTCAATTCCACACCCAGCTTGGAGCCATCGCCGGCAAGCTTGTTTTCCACTTGCATCTGCGCACGCGGCTTCATGCCCTTCATTGCATCGTCAAAGTTGTCTTTATCAACATTGACGAATTTGCGATCTTTCAACTTCGCCAGTGGCTCGGCAGGCTGACCGCTGAAATTGCCCACCACACCCGCCACGAACGGGAGTTCCTTTTTCTCGATCGCATCCCCCACTTCAACGTCATAGGTGAGTTGTACGCGCGGGGCGCGAACGCGATCAAGTTTGTGCTGGGTACTTTCCTTCTTGGCCATTTGAATCCCCGTACGCGTTGTGGGTTGCTGAGTGGGTTGACGTT
>DAORUL010000037.1:0-14719 GCA_035433165.1 Thermomonas sp.
GGCAAAGGCCGCAATTCCGAAGAACGCCTGCCGGTGCTCAAGAATTTGGTGGATCGCGTGCTGCGCCAGCGTGCCGATGTGCTGGCGTTTCACTCGCCGCCAGCCAAACAAGGGGGTACCGGCGCAGTGCTGGTATTGCTGGACAAAGACTGATCGCTGCATCAGGGCAGCAGAAAAACCGCGCATTGCCAGCTACAATGCGCGCTCGCGAAAGTGGCGGAATTGGCAGACGCCCTGGATTTAGGTTCCAGTGCCGCAAGGCGTGCGGGTTCGAGTCCCGCCTTTCGCACCATCGTGCAACGGGCTATCCTGCAGGGACGGCATTCCGCCGGATCTTGACAGGATCGACGCCATGCGCAGCGGCAACCCCGCCCTTTCCGAAAACACCTTCCTCGACCTTGGCAGCGGCACCGTGGTGCGCGGTGATGCCGGGGCGATGACCCTCAACGGCACCGTCAACAAGACAGCCCTGTTGCTGGTGCTGTGCCTGACCGGCGCGTTGTTCAGCTGGTCGCAGTTCTCCAGCGCGATGGCGGCCGGCAACCCCGGCGCGATCATGCCGTATGTCTGGGGCGGCGCGATTGGCGGCTTTGTGGTGGCACTGATCACCATCTTCAAAAAAGAATGGGCGATGTTCACCGCGCCCGTGTATGCGGTGCTGGAAGGCCTGTTCCTGGGCGCGGCGTCGGCAATGTTCGAGCTGCGCTACCCCGGCATCGTGCTGCAAGCGGTGGGGCTGACCTTTGGCACCTTGGCGGCCCTGCTGCTGGCGTACCGCAGCGGGCTGATCAAAGCCACCGAAAACTTCAAACTGGGCGTAGTGGCTGCCACCGGCGGGATTGCGCTGCTGTATCTGGCGCAGCTGGGCATGAACCTGTTTGGCTTCCACGGCATGAGCTTCATCAACGGCTCCAGCACGATCGGCATTGTGTTCAGCGTGGGCGTGGTGATCGTGGCCGCGCTGAATCTGGTGCTGGATTTCGACTTCATCGAACAAGGCGTAGAAAAAGGCGCGCCCAAGTACATGGAGTGGTACGCCGCGTTCGGCCTGCTGGTGACCTTGGTGTGGCTGTATCTGGAAATCCTGCGCCTGCTGGGCAAATTGCAATCGCGCAACTGACGCAGGTCGCAGCGGACACAAAAAAGGGCACCTTGCGGTGCCCTTATTCTTTATCCGGATCTCTGACGGGCGAGAGCATCGGGTATTTGCGTAGCCGCATTTCGAGCGGCGCAGCGAATGCCCGATGCCAGGCGCCGGCAGTCAGCCTGCAGCAACCCGCGCTTACAGGCGCGCCGCAATCGCTTTGGCGAAGCTCATCGTATTGCCCTGCCCCCCCAGATCCGGGGTCAGCGAATCTTTCGCTTCCAGGGTCTGGATGATGGCATTGCGCAAGCGCATGGCCTGCTCGGGCTGGCCGAGGTGATCGAGCATTTGGCAGGCCCCCAGCAACAACGCGCAGGGATTGGCCACGCCCTTGCCGGCGATGTCCGGTGCGGAGCCGTGTACGGCCTCGAAGATCGCCACGTCGGTGCCGATATTCGCGCCCGGGGCCAGCCCCAGACCGCCCACCAAACCGGCGCACAGGTCGGAAATGATGTCGCCGAACAAGTTGGTGGTGCAGATGATGTCGAACTGCTCGGGGCGCATCACCAACTGCATGCACGTGTTGTCCACGATCATCTCGTTGCATTCGATGTCGGGGTAGTGCGCAGCCACTTCGCGCGCGGTCTTCAAGAACAGGCCCGAGGTCGATTTCAGGATATTGGCCTTGTGCACGATCGTGACTTTCTTGCGCCCGGTTTTGCGCGCCAGCTCGAAGGCATAGCGCACGATGCGCTCGGAGCCCTTGCGCGTCACCTTCTGGGTCAGCACGGCGGTTTCGCCATCGGCCGAGACCTCTTGGCCTTCCCCGATGTACGCGCCCTCGGTGTTTTCACGCACGGTGATCAGATCCACACCATCGCTGAAACGCGACTTGGTATTCGGGAAGCACTTGGCCGGGCGCACGTTGGCGTACAGGTCAAAGCGCTTGCGCAGCTCCACATTGATCGAAGAAAACCCGCCGCCAACGGGCGTGGTCAACGGGGACTTCAACGCGATCCTGTTCTTGCGTATCGAATCCATGGTGGCCTGCGGCAGCAGCTCGCCATGCTTGTCCAACGCCACCATGCCGGCGTCGGCGTCTTCGTAGGTCAACCCCAGCTGCATCGCATCCAGCACATGCAAGGTGGCATCCATGATTTCCGGACCGATACCGTCGCCGCGAATCACCGTGATCGTTGTCATTATCGTCTTCCAAATCGCAAGCGATCCCGCGCACCTGGCGTGGGATCAGTGGGGGATATATAACTGCCGATTATGACAGATGCCGTGCTGCGGCGTATGGCCGCAAGGGGTCAGCCGTGGTCGTGAACGCCCGGCGCAGCGGCTTCGCCCTGCTCCAATTGGTCAAGAAAATCCACCGCCCGCCGCAGATGCGGAATGACGATGGAACCGCCCACCACCAAGCCCACCGAGAACGCTTCGAACATTTCCTCGCGGCTGACACCCGCTTCCTTGCATTGCGCCACGTGGTAGCTGATGCAATCGTCGCAGCGCAGCACCATCGAGGCCGTCAGCCCCATCAATTCCTTGGTTTTGACGTCCAGCGCGCCGGCCTGATAGGTCTGCGTATCCAGCGCGAAAAAGCGCCGCACCACTTGATTGGGCTCGTCCAGGATGCGCTGATTCATGCGCTGGCGAAACTCGGTGAACTGCTTCACCCGGTCATCGGCGCTGCTCATGCGGGCTTGCCTTCCAGCAGCGGCTCAAGCTTGCCTGCGCGCTGCAGCGCCATCATGTCGTCGTAACCGCCCACATGCACATCGCCCACAAAAATCTGCGGCACGCTGGTGCGGCGGGTCAGCGCCACCATCTTTTCACGCTCGGCCGGATCGGCATCCACGCGCACTTCCACCCACTCGCGGCCTTTGCTTTTCAGGAAATTCTTGGCCATCACGCAATACGGGCACACCGCGGTGCTGTAGATCGTGACGGTAGGTAATGCGGTGTCGCTCATGGCGGGACTCCGGAACATCTAGACGGGATTGGTGTCGAATATGGGGATTGTTGCGCGATTTTCCAGCGGATCAAGCCGCATTCACCTCAAACCCTGCGCGAAACGGCATTCTGTCCGCATGAAAATACGCCTACTACCGATTGCCCTTGCCTGCACATTGGCCATTACTGCCGCCGCACAGGATCGCAGCCTGCCGGATATCGGCTCCTCGGCCGGCAGCGTGCTGTCACCCGCCAAACAGGCCGAATATGGCGCGATGGTGCTGGCCCAACTCCGCCACGAAGGTTATGTGCTGGATGACCCGCTGCTGGACGGTTGGTTGAACGATGTCGGGCAGCGACTGGCCGCTGCCAGCAACAAGCCGCAGCAACCGTTCACCTTCTTTTTGCTGCGCGAACGCCAGATCAACGCCTTTGCCACCCTGGGTGGCTATGTGGCGGTGAACTCCGGGTTGATTCTGGCGGCCGACGAGGAGGACGAAGTGGCCGGCGTGCTGGCCCACGAAATCTCCCACGTCACCCAGCAGCACGTTCTGCGCGGAGCAGAAAAAGCCCAGCGCGAGAGCCTGCCCATCCTGCTGGCCACCTTGGGCGCGATCATCGCCGCGCAAAAAGCCGGCGGCAATTCCACTGGTGATGCTACCTCGGCCGCCTTGATGACCGGCATGGGGCTGCTGCAACAGCGCCAGATCGACTACACCCGCGACAACGAAGCCGAGGCCGACCGCATTGGCATTCGCACCCTGGCCAACGCCGGCTACAACCCGGAAGCCATGGCCGACTTCTTCCAAACCCTGCAAGGCGTGGTGCGGATGAACCAAGGCGACGAGCGCGCCGCGGTGCCCGGCTATCTGCAAACCCACCCGCTCACCCTGGCCCGCATCAGCGAAGCGCGTGAACGCGCCGCCAAGCTGGAAGCCAACCTGAAGAACACGCCTACGGCACTGCCCAGCAACAATCCACTGCTCCCCGCTGGCATGCAACTCACCCTGGCATCCAATACCCGCCAAGTGCGCGGCGAAACCGGTGATTACGGCTGGGCACGCGAGCGGCTGCGGGTATTCAGCGCCAGCACCCCAATGCAGGCGATCCGCGAATATCAGCAGATGCGGGCCAAGCAGCCACTCAATGAATCCCAGCGCTATGGCTTGGCGCTGGCCCATCAACTGATCGGCCAGAATGGCGACGCCCTGCAGGAACTCACGCCGCTAGTGCAGGCCCACCCCAACAATTTGTGGCTACAAATTGCGACAGGAGAAACCGAGGCGCATATCGGCAAGACTGCTGAAGCCGATCGCCGCTTCGAGTCGATGCTGGCACGCATGCCCACCCATCGCGCACTGGCGCTGAGTTATGCGCGCCTGCTGGGGGAGCGCAATACCCATGCTGCCGGGCAACGCGCCGTGGCTGTGCTGCGCCCGCTGTTGGGCAATGCCGGCAACGACCTGCCGTTCCAGCAGGCCTATGCGCGCGCCAACGAAATTGCTGGCGATCCTGCGCGTGCCGGTGAAGCCTGGGCTGAAGCCGCCTATTTATCCGGTCGCCCGGAGCAGGCCCTGGTGCAGCTCAACAATCTGAAGAAAAACCAGACCCTGGATTATTACGCGCGGGCGCGCGTCGATGCGCGAATCGCCGCCATCACCCCCACCGTACTGGAACTCCGTCGCCAAGGCGTGCATGACGAAGAAGTGCGGGGTGGCAAGCTGAGTTGGGGCGCAACCGTCATCCCAAGGTGACAACGTCACCAAACTGTCACGAATCCGTCGTGTAATGGCTGGGTCATCTGACTGGACACGTCCTCTCGCTCATGCAAAAGCACATCCTGATTGTTGAAGACGAGCCTGCGATCCGCGACATGTTGGCGTTTGCCTTGCGCAAGGGGGATTTCGTTCCGATCTGTGCCGCCGATGGCCGGCAAGCCCAGGAGTGTATTGCAGAGCGGGTGCCCGACCTGATCCTGCTCGATTGGATGCTGCCCGGCAGCAGCGGGCTGGAACTGGCGCGGCGCTGGCGGCGTGACGCCACCACCCGTGGCATCCCGATCATCATGCTGACCGCACGCGGCGAGGAGAACGACCGCGTGGGCGGGCTGGAAGCCGGGGTGGATGACTATGTGGTCAAGCCCTTTTCTGCGCGCGAATTGCTGGCGCGCATTCGAGCGGTCTTGCGGCGCTCACGCGAAGATGATGAAGACGGCAGCGTGCAAGTCGGCGCACTGCGCATCGATGGCGCAGCACATCGGGTGTTCGCCGACGAGGCCGGTACGGTGCAACCGATCCCGATGGGCCCCACCGAATACCGGCTGCTGCATTTTTTCATGACCCATCCCGAACGCGTCTATACCCGTACCCAGTTGCTCGATCACGTATGGGGCGGCAGTGTGTATGTCGAAGAACGCACGGTGGATGTGCATATCCGCCGCTTGCGCAAAACCCTGGAGCCGCACCGCCTGGATGCGATGGTGCAAACCGTGCGCGGTGCCGGCTACCGGTTCTCGACTGCCGTGTAACCAGCATTCCCTGTATGCAGCGGATGCGATAAAAACGGATACTCGGCGTATGCCCTCCGCTTTCGACAATGCCTGGTTTCGCACACTGTCCCAGCTCGCAGCCGTGTTGCTGGTTGCGCTGCTGATCGGATTGCTGACCGATCACCCATGGCCAGCCTTGACTGCAGCCTCACTCGGCGTGGTGGCTTGGCATTACTGGAAACTGCATGGCGTGCAACAACGGCTGACTGCACGCCGCCGGCTGGAACCCAAGCACGGCCAAGGCGTCTGGAATCAATTGGATCAATTGCTGTATCGCGGCCAGATGGAAATGCGTACTCGCAAATTACGCCTGCTGGCGATGTTGCGCACTTATCGCGCGGCCGCCGATGTATTGCCCGATGCGGTCGTGGTGGTGGATCGCAACCAGCAACGCATCCTATGGTTCAACGCTGCGGCCACCACCTTGCTGGGTCTGCGCCATCCACTGCATCGCAATGCCCCGGTGGCCAGCGCGCTCAAAGACTTGCCGATGGCACCGTGGCTGGCCGCAGGCCGCAATGCCGAGCCCATGACCGATGTCACCTCGCCGGCCAACCCCGAGCTGCGCCTGCATCTGCGCCTGCTGCCGTATTCGGAAGACTTCTGGCTGCTGATTGCCCGCGATATCACCAATACCATGCGCGTCGAACAGATGCGGCGCGACTTTGTGGCCAATGTCTCGCACGAACTGCGCACGCCGCTGACCGTGGTGCATGGCTATCTGGAAATGCTGGATGAAGGTGACGACCCGCAATGGGCACCCATTCTCGAAGAAATGCGCCGGCAGTCCTTGCGCATGACGCGATTGGTGGAAGATCTGCTGACACTTTCACGTTTGGATGCGCGCGAAGGGTTACAGGATGAAGTTGTCGCAATGGCCCCGCTGCTGGCCGGCTTGGTACGCGAAGCCGAGGCCCTCAGCCAGGGGCGCCATCACATCGTGCTGGAAGACAGTGCGCAGGTGGATCTGCGGGGTGCCAGCAAAGAACTGCACAGCGCATTTTCCAACCTCGTCAGCAACGCGGTGCGTTACACCCCCGATGGCGGTACGATTACCTTGCGGTTTGCACGTGAGACCGACGGCGGGGTCAGCCTAGGCGTCCTCGACACTGGCCATGGAATTGCCGCCATGCACTTGCCGCGCCTGACCGAACGCTTCTATCGCGTCTCCAACAGCCGCTCCCGCGAGAGTGGCGGTACCGGGTTGGGGCTGGCCATTGTCAAGCATGTGTTGGGCCTGCACGGTGCGCGCCTGTGCATCACCAGTGAACTCAACAAGGGCAGCCAATTTGCCTGCCGTTTTGATGCTGATCGCGTATTGGCACGCAAGCCCCTTACCTATGCCCGGACACCCCGATGACCAGCGACAGCACCACCCTGCCCCTGCGCGATTCGGCGCTGTATGCCAACCGCGAATTGGGCCAGCTCGACTTCAATTTCCGGGTATTGGCGCAGGCGCAAGACCCCGCCGTGCCGCTGCTGGAGCGTCTGCGCTACTTGTGCATTTCCTGCACCAACCTGGATGAATTTTTCGAAATCCGCGGCGGCGCCGTGCGCCACGCGGTGGAATTCGGTCTGCCTGCGGGCATGGACGGGCTCGACCCTGCGGTGTTGTTGAACCGCATCCACGAACGCGCCGCCGAGTTGGTCGACGCGCAATATCGATGCTTTTATGACGAGCTGCGGCCAGCACTGGCGGATGCCGGCATTCGTTTGCTGCAGCGCGAGCAATGGACGCCGGAACAGCGCGCCTGGTTGCGCCAATACTTCATCGACGAAATCATGCCGGTACTCTCGCCACTGGGCCTGGATCCGGCGCATCCGTTCCCCAAGATCCTCAACAAATCGTTGAATGTGGTAGTACTGCTGGAGGGTCGCGATGCATTCGGGCGTGAGGGTCACCTGGCCATCGTGCGTGCGCCGCGTTCACTGCCACGCATCATCCGCCTCCCCGATGCCGATGGTGATGGCGATGCACTGCACGACTTCGTTTTCCTCAGCTCGGTGCTTTCGGAATTCGTGCGCGAATTGTTCCCGGGCATGCATGTCAAAAGCGCGCACCAGTTCCGGGTGACCCGCAATTCCGAACTCATCGTCGATGAAGACGATATGGACAATCTGGCGCTGGCGCTGCGTGATGAATTGCTGGGGCGTGGCTACCTGCGCGCGGTGCGGTTGGAAATCGACGAGCGTTGCCCGCAAGACGTCGTGGATTCGCTGCTGGCCAATTTCGAGTTGCCGGCCAATGCGGTGTACAAAATCAATGGCCCGGTCAACCTCAGTCGCGTGGTGCAGGTGTATGACCTGGTCAAGCGCCCGGAGCTGAAGTTCCGCCCATTCCAGCCGCGGCTGCTGCGGGACGTGGATTGCATGTTCGACACCATTCGGCAAGGTGATGTGCTGTTGCATCATCCATTCGATGCATTCACCCCGGTGTTGGAGCTTATCCAACAGGCCGCGCACGATCCGGATGTGCTGGCAATCAAGCAAACCCTGTATCGCACCGGCAAGGACTCGCTGATCGTGGATCAGCTGATCCAGGCAGCACGCAATGGCAAAGACGTGACCGTGGTGGTGGAATTGCGCGCGCGCTTTGACGAGGAGGCCAATCTGGGCTTGGCCGACCGCTTGCAAGATGCCGGCGTGCAGGTGGTGTATGGGGTGGTGAATTACAAAACCCACGCCAAGATGCTGTTGATCGTGCGCCGCGAAGGCCCACTGCTGCAGCGCTATGTGCATTTGGGCACGGGCAACTATCACAGCGGCACCGCGCGCACTTATACCGACTTCAGCCTGATGACCGCCAACCCGCAAATTGGCAATGATGTGCACCTGATTTTCCAGCAATTGTCAGGGCTGGCGGCACCATTAACGCTGGCCCGCTTGCTGCAATCTCCGTTCACCCTGCACAAGGGTGTGCTGGAACGGATTGCCCGCGAAGCCGCATTGGCGCAGGCCGGCAAGCCGGGGCGCATCATTGCCAAGATCAATGCCCTCAATGAGCCGCAAGTGGTGCGTGCGCTGTACGAGGCATCGCAAGCGGGTGTTGCAATCGACCTGATCGTGCGCGGCGCGTGCGCATTGCGCCCGGGCATTGCCGGCGTGTCGGACAACATCCGGGTGCGCTCGGTGGTCGGCCGTTTTCTGGAACACCATCGCGTGTGGTGGTTTGGTAACGACGGCAACCCGGAGCTGTATTGCTCCTCCGCCGACTGGTTGGAGCGCAATCTGCTGCGCCGGGTGGAGACCGCGTTCCCGATTCTCGATCCACAGCTGGCTGAGCGCGTGCATCACGAAGGCCTGATGAACTATTTGGCCGACAATCAAAATGCGTGGCAGATGGGGGCCGACGGCCACTACCATCGTTGCACACCCGGCCCGGATGAGGCGCCGTTCTCGGCGCAACTGTCCTTGCTGGAAGATTTGTACGTGTGAGCGACAATAGCGCCCGCATGAATACGCGCATGACCTCACGCCTGCCCAACAGCGCCATCACTCCACGTGATGGCGACCTCCTGGCTGCCGTGGATTTGGGCTCCAACAGTTTTCATATCGTGGTCGCGCAATGTGTATTGGGCCAACTGCGCGTGGTGGATCGGCTGCGCGAAACCGTGCGCATGGCCGAGGGTTTGAATGCACTGGGCGGCTTGGCCCCAGCAGTGCGCGAGCGTGCCTTGGCCAGCCTGTCGCGGTTCGGGCAGCGTATTGCCAATATCCCGCCACGCCATGTGCGCGTGGTGGCCACCAATACCGTACGCCAGCTGCGCTCGCCGGATTCTTTTCTGGTCCCCGCCGAAGCCGCGTTGGGCCACACCATCGACGTGATTTCGGGACGCGAAGAAGCGCGCCTGGTGTATCTGGGCGTGGCCCACGAACAACCCCCGCAAGCGGGCCAAAAGCGGTTGGTCATCGACATCGGCGGGGGCTCCACCGAATGCATCATCGGTCGCGGCTTTCAACCGCTTGAACGCGAAAGCCTGCAAGTAGGCTGCATTGCCAGCACCCGCCGATTTTTTGATGGCGGCAAGCTGTCGCGCAAGCGCTGGAACAGCGCGCTGACCGAGATCAGCGCACAAATGCAGCAATTTGCCGCTACCTATCGGCAATTGGGCTGGGATGAAGCCATCGGCACCTCCGGCACCCACAAGGCCATTGGCAATATTTGTGTCGCCATGAAGTTGACCAAGGGCTCAATCACCGCAGAGGCCATCGCGCAGATTCGCGACCGTCTGCTGCAGGCCGAGAGCATCGACAGCATTGATCTGCCCAGTCTGTCAGACGATCGCCGCCCGATCATCGCGGGTGGCGTATTGGTACTGGAGGCACTGTTTGCCACATTGGGAATCGACCGCTTGCAAGTAAGCAAGGCAGCGTTGCGCGAAGGTGTGCTGTATGACTTGCTGGGCCGTGGTGGCGCTGATGATCCGCGTGATGTTTCAGTGAGTGCACTGATGCATCGCTATGGCGTGGATGCTGCGCAAGCACAACGGGTGAATCACACGGCGCTACTGCTGTTCGATCAAGTGGCCAGTGCATGGCAACTGACCAGTGATGATCGCGCGATGTTGTCACGTGCCGCCTGTTTGCATGAAATCGGACTGGCCATTGCGCATAGCGGCTACCACACGCATGGTGCTTATGTGCTGGCCAATTCGGATATCGCCGGCTTCTCGCAGCAAGGCCAACGCTTTCTTGCCGCACTGGTGCGAACCCATCGTCGCAGCATCCCAAAATCGGCGTTTGAAGCCATCCCCGACCGGCTGCTGGCCAATGCCCGCCGCAGTGCTGCCCTGTTGCGGCTTGCCGTGTTGTTGCATCGTGCGCGTGGGGATGCATTGCCACCCGTGCTGCAATTGAAAGCCAAGGACGACCTCTTGACCTTGCGCATCGACAGACGCTGGCTGCAAACCCATCCGTTGCTGCGCGCCGACTTGGAAAGTGAGCCCGACGACATGCTGGGGCTGGGAATTCAACTGCGCATCAGTACCGGCTAAACGCATGCGTTGCGGGGGCTGCGGTTGCGGTTTACCACTGGCGCGCATTCCCGGCTACCCTTGCCTGCATGATCACCCACACTGACCCACTGGCTGCACTATGGCGCCCACCCGCCTTGATGGCAGTGGTGCTCAGTGGTGAAGCCCTGGCAGCACTGCTGGCATTGGCACCCACCCATAGCGGTGACCGACTGGTGCAGTTTGGGCTGGCCTCGCTCGGTGTGCAGTGGGTGGTGCTGGGTACGTTGTGCACACTGTTTTTGTTGCGCAAGCCGATTGGCAAGCTGCCGCCTCTGCGTATGGCGTGGGTATGCCTCGCCCTGTTTCTTGGCATGAGCCTGCTGGTCGCCACCGCCGCATGGAGCGTGCTGGGCATGAGCGGGAATGCCTCGGAATCGCGCAATGAGTTTGTCCTGCGTATTCTGGCGTTGGCCGTGGTGGTGGGCTTGATCGGTTTGCTGACCTACCAAAATTATTGGCGCTCGCGGCAGCTGGCGGTACGCGCCAAACAGTTGGAACTGGAAGCCTTGCAGGCGCGCATTCGCCCGCATTTTCTGTTCAACACGCTCAACACAGGGGCCGCGCTTGTGCATGCCCAGCCGGATGCTGCAGAACGGGTACTGCTGGATCTGGCGGACTTATTTCGTAGCGCATTGCGCGGGCCGCAACTTATTCCATTGGCCGAAGAATTGGCGCTGGCGCATCGCTACCTGGAAATCGAACAGCTCCGCTTCGGCGATCGTCTGCGCTTGAACTGGCAAGTGCCGGCTGATGTACCCGCCATCACGGTGCCGTCACTCTCCATTCAACCGCTGGTCGAAAACGCGATTCGCCACGGCATTGAACGGCTGCCTGCTGGCGGCCGGCTGGATGTTCTGGTGCGGCACAGTGCCGACACGGTGGAAGTCATCGTGGCCAATGATTTGCCCACCACCGGGGTGCGCAGCGACGGCCATGCCGTGGGCTTGAGCTCGGCGCGTGAACGCGTGCATGCCATGACCGGTGGGCGTGGGCGTGTGGATGCCAGCATCGAGGATGGTCGCTATCTTGCAACCCTCCGCCTGCCCGCGATCAGCGCAGTCCGGGAATAAATTGTCCAAATAGCCGCGTCATCCCGGACCTGAAGCGCTGCCATGCAGCGTCTCAAGGTACGCAGTGGTCGCACACCCGTTCCACCGTATAGCCCTTGCCGCGCAGCAATTCAACCAGCCCATCGCTGCCCAGCAGATGCAAGGCACCTACAACCACCAAGGTATTGCCTGACTTGACGCCATCCAGGCGTGCCTGCAGCTTGGGCAGCCAGCTCAAATTGCGCTGCACATCCAGCAACCGATAGCTTTCCGGCGTTTTTTTGGCCATGTCGGCGCGCATTTCAACATCGAGTTTTTCGACATCGCCTGCGCGCCACCATGTGTGCATGTCGTTGAGCTGATGGATTGCCTTTTGCGGGTCGGACAGGAATTCGTCGATGCCCTGACTTTGTTCGGCATAGGGAATGCTGTCCATCGCCTGCAATTGCGCGTCAATCGTCTCCAGCCCGGCAGACGGTTTGCCCGCTTTGGCCACACGCTCCATCAGCTGCCGGTCCATCCCCAATTCCGGGCGAAACCCCAAGGCCTGACTCACGCTGAGCACCAATGCCAGATTCACTGCCCACGGTTCCTGTTGCTCCACCGCCTGCACCGAACCACCGCCCGCCGCCAGTAGTGTGTCCAATTTTTCCAGGGTCGGTTTGGGCAACACCTGACTCAAGCTTTTGCCATCGTCATAGCCCATGTAGTGCTGCATCCTGGCGACGGATTCGGGCGCGGTCAGCGCAGCAGGTTCGACTTCGAACAGCACCTGCTGGCTGTCAGCAAACGCCCGATCAATCTCCGCCGGCAACGGATAGTCATCGACCTTGAGCAGGTGGAAAGAGCCCAGCAAATACACGGTGTTGTCCGCATCCGATACTTTCCACAACAGTGGATGCCGACCAGGCATTGCTGTTGCAGGTGTGGTTGCCTGCGTGGCGGCTGGATTGGCGGGCTGCAGGGCTTGACCCACCGCGGGTTGGGCATGTGCAACCGGCAGCAACAGCGCGCACACCATGAAGGCCGGGAATTTGAACATCACGGTGCATTCCCGGCAGTGGTTGCGGGTTTGACGTAGGCCTTCTCGCCGGCCTCCACACTCAGGTCCAGGCGATTTTCCGGCGGCGGCAATGGGCAGGTGGCAAATGGCGTGAATGCACACGGCGGGTTGTAGGCTTGGTTGAAGTCGATCACCAGTCGGCCTTGGGCATCAGGCTTGGGGGCATCGATGAAGCGACCGGCACCGTAACTGCCGTGACCACTGGTGCGGTCGGCAAACACCAGAAACAAGGTGCCTTCGCCTTCATCCAGCGCTTCCAGACGATAGGTTTTACCGGCGCGCGCAAACTCCACGACACCGGGGTTCGGAATCTGGTCGGTACCCCCAATGATGTTGGCAATCGGCAGCGTTTTGCCCGCCGGGTGCGCGATGAAGCGCGCCGGAATCTGCCAGTCCTGCCCACCCACCCAGTACTGCAAGCCCGCGAAATGCACGCGGCTGTCGGCCTCGGCATGTTTGACCCGCAGCGCCGGCCTGCCATTGCGTTCGATCACGGTGACTTCCCCCTTGCCGCCATCAAACCCAATCACGCTGGCACCTGCCGGATCCTGATCGCTGCGCAGTGCACTGCCGGCACTAGGTTCACCATCCACGGTCACAGCAGCTTCAGCCACGAAGCTCACCTTGCCATCACGCACCGTGAACACCCCCAAATGCTTCGGGCCCATCGCCAAACGCAGGCCGTTATCCGCCCCGCTGCCCACCCGATGGGTGCCGGCATCCAGCCAATGCAGACCAATCAAGCTGGTCCAACCACCCTCACGGGTAAGTGCAATGACGCGCCGACCGCGCCACATGAATTGTTCGTGGGCATATTTTTTGGCGGCGGCCTGTATCCCTGCTTCCGCATCCATTGCTGGTTTGGGTTGACTGCGCTGGCAGGCACTCACAGGCAGCAGGCACGCCAGCGCGATGCCAATCCAGGTCAACGTCCGCGCAAGAACCATTTGTCGATCTCCGCCAAATTGAATGTCGTCCACGTAGGCCGGCCATGATTGCATTGACCGGAGCGTTCGGTCACTTCCATTGCGCGCAGCAATGCGTTCATTTCAGGAAGACTCAGCCGCCGGTTGGCGCGCACCGCGCCGTGGCAGGCCATGGTGGCCAGCAATGCGTCACGGGTTTCTGCAATACGCCGCGTGCTGCCGTGCTCACGCAGGTCGGTCAGCACGTCGCGCAACAACGCTTCCACATCGCCCTGCGCCAACAACGCCGGCACGCTGCGCAACAACAGCGACTGCGGGCCGCTGCGCTGCACTTCAAAGCCCAGTTCCAGCAGCGTCTGCGCCTCGCGTTCGGCCACGTCGGCCTCACGCTCGGACACCGCCAAACTGCTGGGCACCAATAACGGTTGGGTGCGCAGGCCGGCACCGTCGTGCGCCGTTTTCAAGGCCTCGTAGCCAATGCGCTCGTGCGCGGCGTGCATGTCCACCACGATCAAGCCCTCGGCGTTTTCGGCCAGGATATAAATGCCGTGCAGTTGCGCGATGGCAAAGCCCAGTGGCGGCATGCCGCCGGGTGCGTCTGCGGGCATCGCAGACATAGCGGATAGTGGTGCCGATGGCATGCCCGCATCACCGCCACGCGGCGCATACAGCGCGGCATAGGCGGCAGGTGTATCGCTGACACGCAGTCCCATCGGCTGTTGCTGCGGGGCTTGCGACAGTGGCCAAGCTTGCGCCGCAGCACCCGTATTTGCACCCGACACCGCCTGCCCATTGCCGGCGCGGGTTTCAGCCAGCGCCTCGTGCAGGGCGCGATAGACAAACTCATGCACCAAGCGCGACTCACGAAAGCGCACCTCATGCTTGGCCGGATGCACATTGACATCCACACCGCGTGGATCGAGTTCGAGAAACAGCACATACGCCGGGTGGCGGCCATGAAACAGCACATCGCTATACGCCTGCCGCACCGCATGGGCCACATTGCGATCACGCACACTGCGACCATTGACGTACAGATATTGCTGGTCGGTGCTGGCGCGGTTGTAGGCCGGTTGCG
>DAORUL010000038.1:0-13976 GCA_035433165.1 Thermomonas sp.
GTGCCCAGCTTGGCCAGCTGGTGCTGGTATTCGGCCAGGCCCGCGCGCTGCGCATTGCCTAATGCGTCATCGGGCTTGATGTCGAGCTTGGAATAATCGCGCCACGTGTCCGGATAGCCCACCCCCACCAGCATGGTTTCGGCTTTCTGCTTGGCCTGCTTTTTGGTTTCCGGGGTCATCCATGCCAGCTTGTCCACGCCATCGCGGAACGCGGCCAGAATGTTGTGCACCAGATCTTCCACCTGCGCCTTGGAGCTGGCCGGGAAGTACTGCTTCACATACAGCTGGCCGATGGCATCACCCAGCGCGCCGTCGGTGGCGGCCAGTGCGCGCTTCCAGCGATCACGTTGCTGGGTAGTGCCCGAGAGTTGGGTGCCGTAGAAGCCAAAGCGCAGATCGGCATAGGCCTTGGGCAACAGGCCGGCGCTTTGATTGATCAGGTGGAAGCGCAGGTAGTCCCTCCACACCGGCAGCGGCTGGCTGGCCACCAGCGCCGACAGTTGCTTGATGGCGTTGGGCTGCCATGCAATCAGGGTGGGCTGCTTGGCCAGCCCGGCGGCATCGAAGAACGCCGTCCAATCCATGCCCGGCGCTTGCTTGCCAAAGTCGGCCACCGGCCACGGGTTGTTGGCCTTGTGGATGTCCTGGGTATCCACCACGCTGGCCTGCGCCTTGGCGATCTTCATTTCCAGATCAAAGATGGCCTGCGCCTGCTTGGCGACATCGGCTTGGCCGGCCTGTTTGAGGAGGGCGGCGATGTAGGTTTTGTAGGCCTCGCGGTTCTTCGCCATGTCCTTGTCGGCAGACAGGTAGTACTCGCGGTCGGGCATGCCCAGGCCACCTTGCAGCAGGTAGCCGGTGTTCTTGCCGGGGTCATCCAAACCTGCGGCCACAAACAGCCCCAGCAGGTGTTCGGTGTAGTAATTGGTGGCGTTCACCGGGTCCACGTCGGCGCGCAACGTGCCACCCAGATAGCGCGACAGGGCCGCGCCATCGGCAATCGCATCCACTTCCGCCAACTTGGCTTGCAGCGGTGCCATGCCATGCGCTTCGATGCCGGCTTCATCCATGTAGGCAGCGTAGTAATCGGCGATCTTGCGCTCGTTGCTGCCGGCGGCCGGGTTTTGCTTTTGCAGGCCTTGTACCAAATCGGACAGGCGCTTTTCCGCTTTTTCGAACACGCTGTAGAACACCCCCGTGCTGGCACGGTCGGCGGGAATTTCGGTCTTCTGCTGCCAGATGCCGTTGGCATAGGCGTAGAAGTCGTCACCCGGCTGCACCGCTTTGTCGATGCCGGCCAGATCAATGCCCACGCTGGGCGCGGCGGCGGGTGCAGCGGCTACCGGCGCGGTGCTGGCAGTTTCAGTCTTGGGTTTGCAGGCGGTCAGTGACAGGCCGGCAAGAGCGCAGAGCATGGCAAGCGCCAACGGGGTGCGGCGAAAGGAGGCTGGCAGCATGAGGAGGGTCTTCTTGAGTGAAAGGAGTGAGTGAAGCAGGACAACGGTGCGCCTATCCTGCACCGATTGCAGTTGCAAACATGTGCAGGAAGTCAGATTGTCTTGTGGACAAGATGGCGAAATTGCACCGGATTTAACAGGAAATCAACGTCTGGCCCTGCGCGCTTGCGGCACACTCAAGTACTACACCTCGGTGCCGTGCGCGCACCGCATCCTTGGAGCATTGCATGAGCGACTTATACCCGGTGGATCCGGCATTTGCGGCACAGGCCAATCTTTCGGCTGCAGATTACCAACGCGATTACGCCCAGGCCCAGCAAGACCCGGATGCCTTCTGGGGTCAGATGGCCAGGCGTCTGGATTGGTACGTCGCGCCCACCGTCATCAAGGATGTCAGCTTTGATCTGAAAGACTTCCGCATCCGTTGGTTTGCCGATGGCCAGCTCAACGCCAGCGTGAATTGTCTGGACCGGCATCTGCCAACAAAAGGCGATAAAACCGCACTGATTTTCGAACCCGACAGCCCCGATGCGGTGGTGCAAAGACTCACCTACCGCCAGCTGCATGCGCGCGTCTGTCAATTGGCCAACGCGCTGCGCAATTTGGGTATTGGCAAGGGCGACCGCGTGACGATCTATTTGCCGATGATCCCGGAAGCGGCTATCGCAATGCTGGCCTGCGCCCGCATCGGCGCGATTCATATGGTGGTGTTTGGCGGCTTTGCCCCCAACTCGATTGCCGACCGCGTGGCCGACTGCACCAGCAAGCTCATCATCACCGCCGACGAAGGCCTGCGCGGGGGCAAGAAAGTGCCGCTGAAAGCCAATGTGGATGCCGCGCTCAAGCTGCCCGGCACCCACTCGGTGGAGACCGTGCTGGTGGTGCGGCATACCGGCGGCACGGTGGACATGCAGATGCCGCGCGACCGTTGGCTGGATGTGGTGATGGATGATCAGCCGGCGACGTGCGAACCCGAGCGCATGCACGCGGAAGACCCGTTGTTCATCCTCTACACCTCCGGCAGCACCGGCAAACCCAAAGGCGTGTTGCACACCACCGCCGGCTATCTGCTGTGGAGTGCATACACCCACGATGTCACCTTCGACCTCAAACCCGATGACGTGTTCTGGTGCACCGCCGATGTGGGCTGGGTGACCGGTCACAGCTATATCGTGTATGGCCCGCTGGCCAACGGCTGCACCGAGGTGATGTTTGAAGGCGTGCCCAACTACCCCAATTTCTCGCGGTTCTGGGAGGTGATCGACAAGCACCAGGTGACGATTTTCTACACCGCGCCCACCGCCATTCGTGCCTTGATGCGGGAAGGCGAGGCGCCGGTGAAGGCGACTTCACGCAAGAGTCTGCGTCTGCTGGGCAGCGTGGGCGAGCCGATCAATCCGGAAGCGTGGCGTTGGTATTTCGATGTGGTAGGCGAGGCGCGTTGCCCGATTGTGGATACCTGGTGGCAAACCGAAACCGGGGGCATTTTGATCACCCCCATTCCCGGGGTGACGGATCTCAAACCCGGTTCAGCCACCCAGCCGTTGCCGGGGGTGATGCCGGCCCTGGTGGATGCCGAAGGCCATGTGTTGCACGGTGCGGCCGAAGGCAATCTGGTGCTGCTGGATTCGTGGCCGGGGCAGATGCGCAGCGTGTATGGCGACCACCAGCGCTTCATCGACACCTATTTCAAAACCTATCCCGGGATGTACTTCAGTGGCGATGGTTGCCGCCGCGATGCCGATGGCTATTACTGGATCACCGGCCGCGTGGACGATGTGATCAATGTCAGCGGCCACCGGATTGGTACCGCCGAGGTGGAAAGCGCCCTGGTACTGCACAAGGATGTGGCCGAAGCGGCGGTGGTGGGCTTCCCGCATGACCTCAAGGGCCAAGGCATTTATGCCTACGTGACGTTGAAGCAGGGCATCGCGCCCACCGAAGCCCTGCGCCGCGAGTTGGTGCAACAGGTGCGCAACGAGATTGGCCCGACCGCCACCCCCGACTTCATCCAGTGGGCGCCCGGTCTGCCCAAAACCCGCAGCGGCAAGATCATGCGCCGCATCCTGCGCAAGATCGCCGAAAACGCCCCCGACCAACTCGGCGACACCACCACGCTGGCCGACCCCTCGGTGGTGGAATCGCTGGTGCAAAACCGGCGCGAGGCGTAAGCAACTCTCGCAGCGCGCTGCCGGGTTGCGGGCCGAGCAATTCTGCGTCCGCCGCAGCGTGCTCGACCTTCGATCAAACCTTGCTGGCGTTGCCGGCCGACTGTGGCACGTGCACCCAGCCGGCAATGACGGCAAAGAGTGCCAAATGCACGGCCGCCGAGACCAGCCGGCCACTGGCGGCGTCCGCCAGCGTGGTGGGCCACGCTTGCGAAAGCGCGGCGCCGGCAAGATTCCAGCCCCAATGCAGGCCCACGGCGGCCCACAGCGAGCGGAAACGATAGGCTGCGGCGGCGTAGGCCAAGCCGAGACAGAACAGGCGCAGTTGTTCGGTCAGGCCCCAGTCGAAGCGCCACAGGTGATTGCCGGTGTAGAGCAGCGCCGAAGCCAGCACATAGGCCCAGAAGCCCAGCGGTTTGGGCGTGAAGCGCAGCAGAAAGCCGCGGGTGAGGATGTCTTCGGCCAGTGACGGGATAAAGGTGGTCAGCGCCAGCAGGCCCAAGGCCGAAACCGGCAACGCGACCATCGGTGCGAACGTCTCGATGCCCAGCCCCAGCGCGCAAACTTCGCCAGGATCGCCAGCAGCAGCCCACCACCCAGCAGCCCCGGCCAGCGCGGGCGCAGCAGCCCGAATGCGCGCCAGCCGCTGCCGTCGATCCAGCGCCCCACCGGCCATGCCAGGGCCAGCGCCAGTAGCATCAATGCCGGTCCCAGCGGATTGCCGGGTGCAACCACGGTTTGCAGGCCTTCCGAGGCCTGATAGACCACCAGCAGCAACAAGAATCCGAGTACGACGCGCTTGTTCATGGGGGTTGCCTGGTTCACTTTGTTTGCTGCGTCGCCACCCACGCACGCACCTGGGTTTCCAGCACCGGCAGCGGCACCGAGCCTTGCGACAGAATCACGTCATGGAAGGCGCGCTCGTCGAATTTGCTGCCCAGTGCGGTTTCCGCTTCGCTGCGCAGGCGGCGGATGGTGAGCTCGCCCAATTTGTAGGACAGCGCCTGCCCCGGCCAGCTGATGTAGCGATCCACTTCGGTGGTGACTTCATGCTCGGACAGCGCGGTGTTGTCGCGCAGGTAGGCCAGCGCCTGTTCACGTGTCCAGCCCATGTGGTGCACACCGGTGTCGATCACCAGCCGGCAGGCGCGCCACATCGCATAGGTCAGCCGGCCGAAGTCTTCATACGGGGTCTGGTAGATGCCCATTTCCTTGCCCAGCCATTCGCTGTACAAGCCCCAGCCCTCGCCGTAGGCACTGATGTACGCCTTGCGAAAGCCCGGCAGTGCGCCCTGTTCCTGCACCAGTGATTGTTGCAGCGAATGCCCCGGCGAGGACTCGTGCAGGGTCAGTGCCGGCAGGTTGTACAGCGGGCGGCTGGGCAGGTCATGGGTGTTCAGCCAATAGGTGCCCGCCCCGCCCCGGCCCGCGGTCCAGAACGGCGCAATGGAAGCCGGTACCGGCACGATGGTGAAGCGGCCACGCGGCAGGGTGCCGATGATTTTCCCCACTTCGCCATCCACGCGTTTGCTGATCCACGCGGCATCGTTGAGCAGCTCTTGCGGGGTCTTGGCGTAGAACTGCGGGTCGGTGCGCAGGAAGCTCAGGAAGTCGGCAAAGCGCGTTTGCGGCGAGCGGCCCTTGAACCCCACCTGGTCGATGATCGCGTCCATTTCGGCATGGATTGCAGTCACTTCCTGCAAGCCGATGGCGTGGATGTCATCGGGCGATAAATCCAGCGTGGTGTAAGTGCGGATTTGTTCGCGATACCACGCCTTGCCATTGGGCATGGCTTCGGCGGCCAGCGTGGTGCGCGCCTTGGGCATGTAGTCCTGGCGGAAGAAGGTGAGCAGTTTGGAAAATGCGGGTATCACCGCATCCGCGATGGCGGCGCGGCCTTCGGCGCGCAGTGCCGCTTGTTCCTCGGCCGGAATGGTGGCCGGCATTCTTTTGTAGGGTGCCCACAGCGAAGCCGCTTCGGGGTCTTTCAGGTTCGCAGTCATCGCGATGGAATCATCGCGTCCGGCCAACACCGCGCGCGGCACCGAAAATCCGCGGGCAAGGCCGGCGCGCATATTGGCGATGTGTTGATCGAAATAGCGCGGCACATCGCGCAAGCGTGCGGCGTAAGCGTGATAGGCGGCGGCATCGCGCAAATCGGCGCGCGCCATGAAATCCAGATTCGACCAGAACGAGCTATCGGAATTGAACGGCATCTCGAAATCGCGGAAGGCAATCGAGGCGGCCATATGCTCGATCTGCGGGCGATAAATGGCGTAGTTCACTTGCTCCTGCGGCGACAGTGCCTTGCTGTCGACGCCATCGAGCTGCTTGAGTACGCCATTCAAATAGGCCAGTTGTTTGGCCTGCGCCTGCGGGCTGACATCGGGCAGATGCGTGTTGCTGGCGGCAGCATTCGGGTCGCCGTCTTCATCGCCACCTGAAGCTTGCTGCGTGCGCCAAGTCCATTCGGTTTGGTATATCGACTGGAAGGCCTTGTCTGCGGCGGTGGGCTGCGCCGCTGGCGCGGCAGTTTGGGCAGCGGCAAGCGCAGGCAGCAGGCAGAGAGCAAGCAGCAGTCGTTTCACGGATGCGATCCAGTCAGAAAGGAAGGAAATAGAAAGGACATAGGGATCAGAGAACATTTCCCCCAGAACGCCAACACCACCTCGTGTTTCAAACGGAAATGTTCTCTGACCCCTTTTCCGCGCCTTTTCCGTGAATCAATGCCCGGCGCGGTCGCGCTTCCAGCCGCGGTGGCGAATATCCAGATACAGGCTGTAGCAGGCGGTGAAGCTGGGGAACAGGTTTTGCAAAATACCCACGGCGTCATTCTTGCCGAAGATGAAATAGCTCAGCGTCATCAGGCTGCCGACAATGCTCATGTACCAGAACAAACGCGGGATCACCGGCTTGCCGTGCCGGCGGCTGGCGATGAACTGCACCAGCCAGCGGCCACCAAACATCAGTGCGCCGATCAGGCCGATCAGCTTCCACGGGCTCATGTGAATGCCGGTCCACGCCAGCGCGGCCAACGGCGTATCCATGAAGCCCACCGGTGCCAGCATCACGGCGTCACTTCCTCAACTGCGGTGCGCCGGCTGCGCACAATCAACCACGCCACTCCGCGCAGGTCACGGATACCTACCAGTGCACGGCCCAGATTGTTGTACTTGGATACTCCGGCGGTGCGATGGCGATGATTGACCGGCACGCTGACGGTTTGCCAACCGGCGCGTTGCATCAGGGCGGGCAGGTAGCGGTGCATGTGGTCGAAATAGGGCAAATCCAAAAATGCCTCACGTTCGAACAATTTGATCCCGCAGCCGGTGTCCGGAGTGGCATCGTGCAGCATGCGGCTGCGAATCGCGTTCGCCCATTTGCTTGCCCAGCGCTTGCTGCCGGAATCCTGCCGGTTGACCCGCCAGCCGGCAAACAATTTCACATCGGCTACGGCGCTGGCGCGCTTGTCCAGCAGGTGTGGAATATCGGCCGGATCGTTTTGGCCATCGCCATCCAGGGTCGCAATCCACGGTGCACGCGCCGCCTTCACGCCATTGCGTACGGCGGTACTTTGCCCGGCGTTGGTGAGGTGGCGAATGACGCGCAGCTCGGGTGTGCTGGCTTGCAATTGGCGAAGGCGTTGCAAGGTGGCATCGCGCGAGGTGTCATCGACATACACGATTTCAAAATCGATGCGGCCGCGGAGTGCAGCGAGAATTTCCGCTACCAACGGCGCGACGTTGTCTTCCTCGTTATGCACGGGGACAACCACCGACAGTTGTGGATGTGCGCTCATGCGGGGTGACTCACGTACGGTTGCGCAGCCGTTCCAGCACGCCGTCCAGCGCATCCAGATTGGCGTAATGGATGATCAGCTTGCCTTTGTTGCCGCGCCCGTTGAGTACGCTGACCTTGCTGCCCAAGGTATCGGATAGTTCGCGCTCCAAACTGGCGATGTCGGCTTGTTTGGGCTTGGCCTTGGGGGCCGGCTTTTTGGCGTCCATGGCCACTTTGCCGGCCGCGATCAGTTGCACGCGGCGCTCGACTTCGCGCACCGACCAGCCCTCTTCGGCGGCTTGTTTGGCCAAGGCAATCGCCATGGGTTCGGCCAGCGGCAACAAGGCACGGGCATGGCCCATTTCAATCGCGCCGCTTTGCACCAGGGCACGCACCGGTTCCGGCAATTCCAGCAGGCGCAACAAGTTGGACACCGCCGCCCGCGAGCGCCCCACCGCTTCGGCGGCGGCGGCGTGGGTGAGGTCAAATTCGTCGATCAGGCGTTGCAGCGCTTGCGCTTCTTCCAGCGGGTTGAGGTCTTCGCGCTGAATGTTTTCGATCAGCGCCATCGCCACCACGGTGCGGTCATCGACTTCGCGAATGACCACCGGCACGTCGGAAAGCCCGGCGCGCTGCGAGGCGCGCCAGCGGCGTTCACCGGCGATGATTTCGTAGGTGCGGCCACCCTTGCCATCGGCGCCTAACCGCTCGCGCACCACGATCGGCTGGATCACGCCCTGTGCTTTGATCGAGGCCGCCAAATCATCCAGCTTGGCTTCGTCCATGGTGCGCCGCGGCTGATATTTGCCGGGCACCATGGCGTCCACCGGCAAGCTGCGCAGCGCTTCGCCGGGTTGCGCTTCCAACACCGGTGCCGAGGCCGCAGCCTTGGGCCCCAGCAACGCTTCCAGGCCGCGCCCCAGTCCCCGCTTCTTGCCGCTGCTTTTGCCTGCCTCGCTCACGCTGTGTTCTCCTTCGCCTGCGCCTGATTGCGTTCGCGCTGGCGACGCAAGACTTCTCCCGCCAACCCCAAATAGGCCACGCCGCCACGGCTGGCTTTGTCGTAACCGATGATGCTCTGGCCGTGGCTGGGCGCTTCGGCCAAACGCACATTGCGCGGAATAATCGTGCGGAACACGCGGTCACCAAAATGCTGGATCAGCTCCGCAGACACGCCATTGGCCAGATTGTTGCGCACGTCGAACATGGTGCGCAGCACACCCTCGATTTCAAGCTGGGGGTTGAGCCTGTCCTTGAGCGCATCGATGGTGTCGATCAATGCCGACAGTCCTTCCAGTGCGTAGTACTCGCACTGCATCGGCACCAAGACCGAATCGGCGGCGTTCAGCGCATTGAGCGTGAGCAGCGACAGCGACGGCGGGCAATCGATCAGGATGAAGTCATAGCCATCACGCAAAGGGGACAGCGCCTGTTTGAGCCGGCCATTGCGATTCTCGGCATCCATCAACTGGATTTCGGCGGCGGTCAAATCAATATTGCCGGGCAGCAGGTCGTAGCCGTCTTCGCAGCGCAGCAGTGCGTCCTGCGCGCTGTTATCGCCCAGCAATACATCGGTAATTGCAGTGTCCAGCTCGCGCTTGTTGATGCCGCTGCCCATGGTGGCATTGCCCTGCGGATCCAGATCCACCAGCAGCACACGTTTGGGGGTACGCGCTAAGGCGGCGGCCAGATTGACGGCGGTGGTGGTCTTGCCAACCCCGCCTTTCTGGTTGGCAATAGCAATGATGCGGGCCATGCGGCGTGTGTTTCCTGCGGCTGGGCCTGCGCGGCGCGCAGGCAGGACAGGCGATTATGCCCTATGCCTGCGTTCGCACGATGTCCACAAGATGCCGTTCTGCCGCCAGGCCGGGTACTTGCAGCGTATGGATGCCGGCCACCTGCCAGCCAGCCGGCAGGGCGTCGATCTCGTCCTGCGGCAGCGCGCCCTTCATCGCCAATAGATGCCCGGCCGGCCCCGGCAGGTGCCCGCCCAGGTGCAAGATCAGCGGCAAGGTGGCCAGCGCACGTGCGGTAATGGCATCAAAGCGGGTGCCCGGCTGGAACGCCTCGATGCGGGATTCGGCCACGCTGACATTGCCCAGCTTGAGTTGACGCACCGCTTCGCGCAGAAAGCGCGCTTTCTTGCCGTTGCTCTCCACCAGGGTGACGTGCAGGCTGGGTGTGGCAATCGCCAGCGGGATGCCGGGCAGGCCGGGGCCGGTACCCAGATCGGCCAGGCTGTGCAGCGCACGCACAAACGGCTGCATCGCCAACGAATCCAGCACATGCTTGACCAGCATCTCGTGCGGGTCGCGGATCGCGGTGAGGTTGTAGGTGGCATTCCAACGCGCCAACAGCGCCAGATAGTCCAGCAGCGGCGTGGCGAGTGCGGCCTGTAGCCCAAGTTGGGTCAGGCCGGTGTCTAATGCGGGGCGCAGGGTGTCGTGCATCGGCCTATTGTAGAAGCTGCGCCTGGCTGCGCAGCGCTACCCACGCCGGGGCGTGGTCACTGGGGCGTTCCCAGCTGCGCGGGGTTTTATCTATCCCCACCGCGTGTACCTGTTCCTTGAGTGCATCCGAGACCAGGGTCAAATCAATCCGCAGCCCCAGATTGCGACGGAACGCGGCCTGCCGGTAATCCCACCAACTGAACAGTGCCGCGTCGTCGTGCTTGAGCCGCAAACCATCGTGCAGGCCCAGCGCCAGCAGCCGTTGATAGGCGATGCGCTCGGCGCTGGAAGTCAGAATATGGTCATCGTTCCACACCGCGGCATCGGGGACATCGCGGTCATCCGGCGCAATATTGAAGTCGCCCAGCACCACCAGATGCGGGTGCGCCTTGAGTTCCTCCGCCAACCAGCCATGCACCGCATCCAGCCAGCGCAGTTTGTAATCGTATTTGTCGGTACCAAGGTCTTGCCCGTTGACCACATACAGATTGACGATGCGCACACCATTCACCGTGGCTGCAATCGCACGCGCCTGTGGATCTTCGAAATTCGGTATGCCCGATTGCACCGCAGCGATGGGGTGCCGCGCCAGCAGCGCAACCCCGTTATATGTTTTCTGGCCATGAAACACGCTGCGATAGCCCGCTTCCAGCAACGCATCTTCCGGAAACCGATGATCCTCCAATTTTGTTTCCTGCAAACCCACCACATCCGGCGCGAAGTCGGCCAACCACTGCTGCAATTGCGGCAGCCGCACGTTGAGGGAGTTGACATTCCAGCTGGCGATTTTCATGGACTTCGATTTCTCGGTGATCAAACGAATTGCATACCCGGCAGCGCCCCTCAATACCCCGCCGCATCCAATGCTTTTTCGGCTTCGCGGCGGCCAATGTCGATCAATTCGCCGGCGCGCCAGAATTCGTAGAACTCGCAGGCGTCGCGCGGGATGTGGATCAGCAGTTCGGGGGGTTCCAGCGCCAGTTGCACGCGGGCGATGCGCTCTTGCATGGTTTCCAGCGAACGCGTCATCACTTCCATCAGGCCGAAATGGTGCGCGGGCGGTGCGCCATCGTCGTCGCCAAAATGCTCTTCCCACCAGCGCCCAAGGATGCCGGGCGTGCTCTTGCCGTTTTCCGCATCGACATCGCGCACGGGCGTGTCGACACGTTGCGGCGGCGCGCTGTGGATGTCCACGGCCACCACCCGATGCGGGCCGGCCAAGCGCGTGGCGGTGATTGGCAACGGTGCCAGCAGGCCACCATCCACCAATTCCATGTTGCCGATGCTGAGCGGGGTGAAGATGCCGGGAATGGCAAACGAGGCGCGCAGGGCGTCCCACATGTCGCCGTGGCGCAACCAGACTTCGCGTTGGCTTTTCAGATCGACTGCGACCGCGGTGAAATCAATCGGCAGCTCTTCGATGCGCGGCTCGCCAATCACTTCGCGCAGGGCGCGCACCAATCGGTTGCCGGTGAACATCGCCGGCCGGCTGATGCCCGGATCGAGCAGCCGCAACATTTGGCTGCGGCGGGTGGCGCACATCCAGTCGCTCAATTCGGTCAATTTGCCGGCCGCAAAACAGCCACCGACCAGGGCGCCGCACGATGTGCCGGCCACTGCCGTGACATACAAGCCACGCGCTTGCAGCACTTCGATCACGCCAATTTGCGCCAGCCCACGCGCGCCGCCGCCACTCAACGCCAACACGATCGAGGCATCTTGGGCGGGTTGCGACGCATCGTTGGTCAGCGGCTGCGTCATGCGCCCGCCTCGTAATTGCTGATGGCCAGTTGCAAATGGCTGCGCAGTTGTTCGCGCAGCGATTTGGGTTCGATGATTTCGGCATCGGCACCGTAGTGCAGCACGTCCATCAGCAATTCACGCGGCACCGAATACGGCACCTTCAATTCGTAACTGCCATCCGCCAGATGCCGGCCCTGCTGCTGCGAATGCCAATGCTCATCGGCCACCCAGCGCGCCGCCTTGGGGCTGAAGCGAATGGTGGCCCAGGCTTTGGGCGCACCGGAAAAGATGCCGTAGCTGCCGGCCAAATGCGCATCCAGCTCGGTATCCGCCACGTCACGTGCCGCGCCTTCCACAAATCGCGCCGCAGTCATGCGGTCGATGGAAAAACTTCGCAGCGCCTCGCGGTCTTCGTCCCACGCATCCAGGTACCAATTGTCGCGATAGTGGGTAAGGCGTTGCGGGCTGACCATGCGCCGGGTTTTTTCATCGGTGGAGCGCGCGCGATAGTCGAATGCCAATTTGCGCCGCTCGAGGACGCACGAGGCGACGATGCGGAAGCTGTGCTCATCCATGTTGCGGCCACGATGCGGGATCACCCGCACCCGCTGCATCGGCACGTGCTTGCCACCCGAATGCGCGTCCAGCAATTTTTCCACGCGCTGTTGCAGCGGCGCCAAGGCGGTCGACAACATGCCGCCGCTGCTGCGTTCGAGCAATTGCTGGGCGGCCAGCAGGGCGTGCAATTCTTCCGAGTTCAACCACAGGCCGGGCAGCTCGAAGCGTTCGCTTTCGGCCTTGTCATAGGCAAAGCCGGCTTCGCCATCGCCGACCACCGGGGCCATCAGCGCATCGCGCAAAAACGCGATGTCGCGGTACACGGTGGCGCGCGAGCAAGCCAGTTCATCCTGCAGCCGGGCTACGGTGATCGGGCGGTGGGCGGCCTGCAATTGGCGATGCAGGGCAATGATGCGTTCGTAGCGTTCCATGCCCGGATTATGCGTCAGTGTCCCGTGCGTGGGGCAGGCCCCGCCGCGCAGTCAGGCTTGGGCCATGCCTGCTGCGGTATGATTTCCGGATGCTTGACGCTGCGACGCCCCTGTTGTTGTGGTTGGCGCTCACCGCACCGCCCACCGCGATCCCCACCCCTGTGCTGCCGTTGTTGCAGCCGGAGGTCGTGCAGCGCCTGATCGATCCGCCACGCTGTCTGGCCGCGCAATGCGTGAATGGCGAGTGGCAGCGCGAGGCGATGGCCAGTATTCCGGCCGGGCAGCGCCGGATTGATGCCAATGACTTGCCCGGCAGCGGCAGCCGCCTGCGTTTGCCCGGCAACCGCCCGGATTGGGTGAAAGCGCAAGGCAGCAATGCCCGCGTGGGGATGCAGTATGGCGTGCAGGCGATGCAGACCAAAGACACCAGCTTGAAGATGTCGGTCGACACCGGCTATCGCATGAAAGGCTATGCCGATGATGGCATTGCCGGCACCGGGCCGATTTTGCGCGGCCAAGTGGAATGGCAGCAGGCACTGGGCAAACGCACCCGACTATCGCAAACCACGCGTCTGGAAACCGGGCAACGTGGCACCTACCTGCGGAACAGCTTGCAAGTGAAAACCCAATTGCTGCCAGCCCTGACATTGAGTTCCGGGGTGGAAGTGTCACGTGACAGCAATCTGGTGGGCCGCAACAAAACCGACGCCACCATGAATCTGCGCTACGCGTTTTGACCCACGGTTTGTTGCCGCCTGGCTTGTTGAAACGCCGCGTGGCAAGACGCAGTTAGCCGTCGATCAACGCCCGTGCACCCTGCGCCAGCAAGGCATCGGCCACCGCAATTCCAAGCGCTTCCGGGATGGTCATCGCGGCCTCTGCGCGTGCCCGCACGCACTGGCCATCATGCGCGGAACCCACCAGCCCTTGCAGCAGCAGGCGCTCGCCTTGCAATGTCGCCAATGCCGCCACCGGCACATGGCAACTGCCGTGCAAGGCCAGGTTCATGGCGCGCTCGGCGCGTATACAGGTGCCCGTTGCAGCATCGTCCAGCACGCCACACAAGGCCTGCGTGGCGGCATCGCCGTGCCGGCATTCAATGGCAATCGCGCCTTGTGCCGGTGCCGGCAGCCAGTGCGGGGCATCCAGTCGCGCACGGATGCGGGCATCAAACCCCAGCCGGGTCAGACCGGCGCAAGCCAGCACGATGGCGTCGTAGTCGCCGGCATCGAGTTTGGCCAGCCGGGTGTTGACGTTGCCGCGCAAGTCGCGCAATTGCAGATCAGGGCGCAATGCGCGCAGTTGCGCCTGCCGGCGCAGCGACGAGGTGCCCACGCAAGCGCCCTGCGGCAACGCATCCAGATCCGGAAAATGATTGCTGACGAAGGC
>DAORUL010000039.1:0-10876 GCA_035433165.1 Thermomonas sp.
CCCACCGCGCCATCGCCGCGTGTGAACACTTCGATGAAGGCCACGCCGGCACACAACTCGGCCAATGCGGGCAGGCCCAAATCCAATTCGCGTGCCTCCAGGTAATGCAGCACATCGCTGCACACCAGCAGATCGACCGGCGCACAGGGGCGCAGATGGCGGAAGTCGGCAAAGCGTGCGTGATGCAGATTGCGGGCGCGGCCATGCCGCGCAATCGCATAGTCGCTGCTGTCAAAGCCCAGGTACTGAACTTTGGGACGCAGTTTCAGCAGCGGTGCGCGCCAGGCACCCTCGCCACAGCCAATGTCCAGCACGCTGCGCAGCGGGCGTTCCAAGTGGTATTCGGCGGTAGCCACGGCCAGCGCCACCTTGCGCGCCAGCCGTGCTGCACCGCCAATATCACCGCTGCGATACCAGCGGTCGAAATAGGCGCGATCATAGAGTTTGCTCATCATGGCATCCTAATGGCAATTCGTAGTCGAGATCTGGCATGGCCTACTTGCTGACCAAAACGCTGCATATCGTGTTCGTGATGGCATGGATGGCGGCGGTGTTCTACCTGCCGCGGATCTTGGTCAATCTTGCCGAAGTGGGCGATGCACCGGCTGTGCGCGAACGTTTGTTGTTGATGGGGCGGCGGTTGTACCGCTTTGGGCATGTGATGTTTGCCATCGCATGCTTGCTGGGCTTGGTGTTGTGGCTGCATTTCCACATCGCCGGTGGCTGGCTGCATGCCAAGTTGCTGCTGGTGGCACTGTTGCTGGCGTACTACATCGGCAGTGGTCTCAAATTGAAGCGCGCAGCGCAGGGCATGCCGTTGGGATCCTCCACCGCACTGCGCTGGTTCAATGAATTGCCATTGCCATTACTCGTGATGATTGTGTGGCTGGTGTTGGCCAAGCCGTTTTGAGATGGTGCGGTGGCGTGGGAGCAGCTCTTGGCTGCGACCTGGCAGCTGGATGTCGCACGCAGCGGCGCGCTCCCGCCAGTGGGGTTCCCCGCAGGAGCGCGCAGCTGCGCGCGACATGTCACGGCTTTGGGAGCTGCACCGGCACGCCGTTGCCGTCACATGCGCCGTTGGCGCACAGCGCTGCACGCAGGCGCGGAGTGGCTTGCACGATGATGTGATACAGCGCGTTTTGCTCCAGCGAGCCGCGCACCGCGTCGCTGCCGGGGCCGCTGGCCCACACGCCCACGTCTTCGCCACCGTGGGTTTCGCCGTTGAGTGGCACCAACGCTTCCTGCATGTAATTGGCGGCGGTGGTGTCCACGTTGGACAGGTCAGGCCGGCCGCTGGCGGGCGTCACCAGTTGCTTGGGCCAGTGCGGATAGCGCTTGGGCCCAGCCGGTTGTGCGTCGGTGCCGCCGGTATTGCCTGCACCGTTGGCATAGTTGAGGGTGGTGTAGGGCAGGCCCGCCAAATCCCGCGCCAGTTGGCCGTGTACGCCGTCAAAACTGTTGCTGCCACGCACCTTGCCCAGGATCGGGTTGCCGCGCGTGGGGTAACCGACAAAGTTGAGGGTGTGCGAATGATCGGCGGTCACCAGAATCAAGGTGTCAGTGGTTGATGTCATGTCCATCGCAACCCGTACCGCGTCCGAGAATGCAATGGTTTCATCGAGCGCGCGGAAGGCGTTGCCATCATGGCTGGCCATGTCGATGCGGGCACCTTCGACCATGAGGACATAGCCCTCGCGATGGCGAGACAACTGCCGGATGGCGGTGGCGGTCATGTCGGCGAGGCTGGGCTCGACTGCGCCATCGGCTTTGCGATCCACATCAAATTGCATGTGGTCGTAATTGAACAACCCCAAGACAGGGGTGTTGGTTTGGTGAGCAGCCAATTGTGCGGCGGTTTCGACATAGGCCCCTTGCGGGTGTGCCTGCTGCCATTCCTGAATCAGGTTGCGCCCATCACGCCGCAGGCCGTGCTTGTCGGCAAGCCGTGAATCACTGTCGGCCGTGGTCAGAAATTCTTTGCGGCCGCCCCCCAGCAAGACCGATGGCCCGCGCCCGGTGCGGGTGGCCTCGATCAATTGCAAAGCGATGTCCTTGCAGCCTTCAGCCACCGCCTGCGCGGGCAGGGTGGCATCGTTTTCCCAGTTGCGATTGGGTACGTGTGCATAGGTCGCCGCCGGCGTGGCATGGGTGATCCGTGCGGTCGTCACGATGCCGGTGGCAAGACCTGCGGCATCGGCCAATTCCAGCCAGGTTTGAATGTGCTTGCCCAGGCTGTCGGCGCAATTGTTTTTGGCGCCGGCGGCAACCCCAATGGCGCCCATATGCGATTTCACGCCGGTGGTAATGGCGGTCATGGTGCCGGCCGAATCCGGAACTTGGGAGTCGGTGTTGTAGGTTTTGCTAAGCGCTGTCGCCGGAAAATCCTCCCAACTCAGGCGGTTTTCTTCGCCGCTGCTGCCCTTGCGTTGGCCTTCCAGAATGCGCGCTGCGGCGACGGTGGTCAGGCTCATGCCATCGCCCAGAAACACGATGACGTTTTTGGCGCGCCCGTTCATGGCGCCGCGCTGTGCGGCCTGTGCGGCGCCATTACGGTACCACCAAGCAGGCGTTTCTCCAGCCGGGTGCGCCACGCGGGGAACAGCGATCCGGATGGATCGGGCTGCAGGATTTGGCGGTGGCACGCTGGCGCAGGCGGCAAGCGCCAGGCTGAAGGCCAGCGTGAGTGGGCCAGTAAGGCGATGCGATGCGGTCATTGCGTCATTATGGCTTGTGTTCAAGTCCGCAGTGTTGCAGGCATGACACTGACGCAAGGACGAGCCGTCAGGTATCGTTTGCGCTGGTTTGGATGAGGTCGCCCGCATGTTTGATTGGTGGTTTCGCATCAAGTTCTGGAAGCGCGTGGCCGCAGGCTTCGTGCTGGGCGCACTGGCGGGATGGATCTTCGGGCCGAATGCAGATGCCTGGTTCAGCCCGTTGGGGGATCTGTACGTCACGCTGATCAAAATGATCGCGGTGCCCTTGGTGTTTTTCGCCGTGATCAATGCGGTGGCTTCATTGAGTGGGCAAAAATCCATCGCCGCGCTGGCCGGGCGCACCTTTTTGTGGTTTGCACTGACCGCGATACTGGCGGTGGGTGTCGGCCTGTTGTTTGGCTGGCTGATCCAGCCCGGTGCCGGCGTGGGCACTTTGAAGATTGCATCGGATTATTCCCCCAAGGATGTACCCAGTGCGCTGGACATGCTGATGAATCTGGTGCCGGCCAACCCATTCCAGGCCTTGGGGGGTGCGGCAAGCGCGGAATTGAGCGATGGCACGAAAGTCTTGGTACCGCGTAATGGCACCGTGTTGCAGGTGATTTTCTTCGCGGGGCTGGTCGGCTTTGCGATGGTCAAGCTGGGCGAAAAAGTGGCCGGCGTGCGCAAGTTGGTGGGCGAAGCCAGTGAAGTGATGATCCAGGTCACCCGTTACGTGCTGGAGTTCACCCCATTCGGTACGTTTGGCTTGATCGCCGCCTTGGTCGGCGGTTATGGCTTTGAACAATTGCGGCCGCTGTTGATGTTCGTGGTGGCTTTGTACGCCGCCTGCACGTTCCATATGGCCGTTGTTTACAGCAGTTTGTTGTTGCTGCACGGGCTTAACCCGCTGAAGTTTTTCCGTGGTGCGGCCCCGGCGATGGAAGTGGGGTTTGTGGCATCCAGCAGCTTTGCGGCGCTGCCGGTCTCGCTACGCAGCGCTACCCATAATCTTGGCGTGGACAAGGACTACGCCGCGTTCGCGGTGCCGCTGGGGGCCACCATCAAAATGGACGGTTGCGGCGCGATTTACCCCGCATTGGCCGCAGTGTTTATTTCGCAATATGCCGGAATCGAATTGTCGTTGACGCAATACCTGATCATCGCACTGGCCTCGGTCCTGGGAAGTTTTGGTACCGCGGGGGTGCCGGGTACCGCCGTGATCATGGCCACCGTGGTGCTGTCGGCGGCAGGGTTGCCACTGGAAACCATCGGTTATTTGTATGCGATCGACCGCGTGCTGGACATGATGCGCACGATGACCAATGTCACCGGCCAGGTGTTGGTGCCGGTCTTGGTGGCGAAAGAAACCGGGATGCTCGATCGCACGGTCTATGAGGCTGCATCGACCAATGTCGGCTTGCGTGAGGGCGATTCCGGCTAACTGTTTCCAGTTGTGCAGTCGCGGATAGCGATTGTTCCTGCGGATATGCGGTTTTGCTGAACAGGGACAAACGCAGTGTGCCTGCGGTGGGCATGGCTGGGTGAAGATTCAGCTAGCGCGTGCTGAAATCGACTGCGGATCAGGGGAACATCCAGCGGAGTAGCCAACATGCCCAAGAACAATACCATCGCCGTCGCTGTGGCCGCCCTATTGGTTGGTGGCGTGGCCACCGCCGGCTACATGAATAGCCGCAGTCATTCAGACACGACCACCGTGCCGCAGGCCGTACCCGTCGCCGCGCAATTACCTGCACAGGCCAACGCAATCACTTCCGCGCCAGGCAACGCGACGATGGCGGCGCCGCTTGCAACTGGCTTGGCCTATGCCGAGGTGCTGGATGTCAAACCGATCAACGCACGCGAGCCGCTGTATGCCAGCGTGATTGGCAGCGAGCCGATTCGCGAATCCAATACCGTCAACACGCCACAGCAGGAATGCCGTGACGTGGTGGTGCAAGAGCGCTTGCCCGAACGCGATGGCAATGTCGGCGGCACGGTGGCCGGCGCGCTGATCGGCGGTTTGGTGGGCAATCAGGTGGGGCGTGGCAATGGCCGCAAGGCTGCGACTGTGGCCGGTGCGGTCGGTGGCGGCTATATCGGGCATGAAATCGACAAGCGCCACCAGGGTGGTCGCGTGGTCGATCGCACCGAGCGCCAATGCCATACCGTGAACGCGTCCTCCACCCGTTCGCAAACCGTGGGCTGGAATGTCACCTATCGCAATCCCGATGGCAGCACCGGCCAGATGCGCATGGACAAGAAGCCCGGCAGTCGCATTGCCTTGGGTGATGGCAGCAAGACCGTGGGCTATGACGTCACCTATCGCTACAACGGCCAGCAGCGCACCGTGCGCATGGATCATGCGCCGGGCACGCAGCTGCCGGTGATTGATGGCCAGGTGGTCACGCAAACGGCATCGGCGGAGGGACCCGTCAGTCGCTGAGCCTGTTGCGGCAGTCGTGAATCACCCGAACGGGGCCGGGCAATCCGGCCCCGTTTGCTTTCCGGCAAAACGTTCGCGGATACTGGCAAGAACGGCAAATTGCGCAGAATAATTGGGCAAATCGAACGTACCGATTGCGCGGCCTGCGCGATTACAATGGCGGTTCGTCCAAATCGACCTCGCATCCATGGCCCTGCACCCGTACGATCTGTTTGATGTCCGTTCCCTGCTCAGCGAAGAAGAGCGTGCGGTGCAGGACACCGTGGCGCGCTTCACCGACGAACGCGTGATTCCGATCATCGGCGATGCTTTCGACCAGGGCCGTTTCCCCAAGGAATTGGTGGCGGAAATTGCCGATCTGGGGCTGCTGGGCAGCTCGCTTCCCGAGAAGTACGGTTGCGCGGGGTTGAATGGCGTCAGCTACGGCTTGATCTGCCAGGAACTCGAGCGCGGCGATTCGGGCATTCGCAGTTTCGTGTCGGTGCAAAGCTCGTTGTGCATGTACCCGATCTATGCCTACGGCAGCGAAGAACAGCGCCAGCGCTGGTTGCCGGACATGGCGGCAGGCAAGGTGATCGGCTGCTTCGGTCTGACCGAACCGCACGGCGGTTCCGATCCGGCCAACATGAAAACCCACGCCAAGCGCGACGGCGATGATTGGGTGATCAATGGCAGCAAGATGTGGATTACCAACGGCAATCTGGCCGATATCGCCATCGTGTGGGCGCAGACCGACGATGGCATCCAGGGCTTCCTGCTGGAAAAGGGCATGCAAGGCTTCACCGCGCAGGAAATCAAGCACAAGATGAGCCTGCGTGCGTCGGTGACGAGCGCGCTGTTCTTCGACAATGTGCGCGTACCCGATTCCAGCCGTCTGCCCAATGTGAAGGGCTTGAAAGGCCCGTTGGGCTGCCTGACCCAGGCCCGCTACGGCATCACCTGGGGGCCGATCGGCGCGGCGATTGCCTGCCTCGATGAGGCGCTGAATTATTCGAAAGAACGCATCCTGTTCGACCGTCCGGTGGCGGCCACCCAAAGTGCTCAGCTCAAGCTGGCCGACATGGCCCGCCGCATCACCACCGCGCAATTGCTGGTACTGCAATTGGGCCGTCTGAAAGATGCCGGCACCATGCAGCCGGCGCAGGTGAGCCTGGCAAAGTGGAACAACTGCCGCATGGCGATTGACATCGCCCGCCAGTGCCGCGACCTGTTGGGCGGTGCCGGCATCACCACCGAGCATGCCGCCATTCGCCACGCGCTGAATCTGGAATCGGTGATTACGTATGAAGGCACCGAGACCGTGCACCAGCTGGTGATTGGTCGCGAGTTGACCGGCATCAACGCGTTCTGATCGGGCAGCCCATGTTCGCCACCGTTCCCAATCCCGTTCCGGCCCGCATGAAGGGGCTCAACCGCGCTGAAATTTGCGATGTCAATTTTCAGGAATTCGTGCGCAACTGGCAGGGCCAGCCGTTGCCAAAGCCGGCGCCGGGAGAAGCCATCCTGGATGGCAGTGCACTCACTGCGCAGGGCTTTCGCGAGCTGTTTGAATCGCAATTGATTTCGCGGCATCTGGATTTGATGGCGCGGGTGCTGCGCGTGCAGAACAAGGTCTTCTACACCATTGGTTCCAGCGGTCACGAAGGCAATGCGATGGTGGCGCGTGCGGCGCGGCATACCGACCCGGCGTTTTTGCATTACCGCAGCGGCGGCTTCATGGCCGAGCGTTTCCGCAAATTGCCCGGCATGGATCCGATCATGGATTCGGCACTGAGTTTTGCCGCCAGTGCCGAAGACCCGGCCAGCGGTGGCCGCCACAAAGTGTGGGGCAGCAAGCCGTTGTGGGTGTTGCCGCAAACCTCCACCATTGCCTCGCACCTGCCCAAAGCATTGGGCACGGCCGTGGCGATTGAAGCGGCCAAGCGCATCGGTCATGCCTTGCCGATTCCCGATGACAGCATTGCCATTTGCAGCTTCGGCGATGCCTCCAGCAACCATGCCAGCGCGCAGACCGCGTTCAATGCCACCTCGTGGACGGCCTATCAAAAACTGCCGGCACCGGTGCTGTATGTGTGCGAGGACAACGGCATTGGCATTTCGGTGAAGACCCCCGGCGGTTGGATCGCGGAGAACTTCAAGCACCGTCCGGATCTGGATTATTTCTTTGCCGACGGGCTGGATCTGGCCGCCGGCTACGGCGATGTGCTGCGTGCGGTGGAGCACTGCCGCAAGACGCGCCGGCCCACCTTCCTGCACCTGCGCACCAACCGCATCATGGGCCATGCCGGCACCGATTTCGAAATCGAATGGCGCTCGATCGAAGAGCTGTGCGCGGTGGAAGCTGCCGATCCACTGCTGCGCAGCGCCGCCATCGCGCTGGAGTCGGGCTTGATGGGCAAGGACGAAATCCTTGCGCTGTATGAAGACACCCGCAAGAAATGTTTCATCGCCGCTGAAGATGCCGACCAGCGCCCGCGGATCGAAACGCTGGAACATGTGATGGCGCCGCTGGCCCCGTACACGCCCGACAAGGTGGCGGCGGAAGCCGTGCGGATGCCATCGCTGGAGGCACGCATCAAAGCCTTCGGCAGTGAAGACAAGTTGCCGGAGAAGCAAGTCCCCAGGCATCTGGCGATCCAGATCAATCAAGCCCTGCACGACCTGTTCGCCAAGTATCCGGAGACGCTGCTGTTCGGCGAAGACGTGGCGCAAAAAGGCGGCGTGTACACCGTCACCAAGGGTTTGCACAAAGCGTTCGGCAACAAGCGCGTGTTCAACACGCTGCTGGATGAAACCATCATTCTCGGCATGGCGCAGGGCTTCGCCAACATGGGCATGTTGCCGATTCCCGAAATTCAATATCTGGCGTATTTGCACAACGCGATCGATCAGCTGCGTGGCGAAGCGTGTTCGCTGCAATTCTTCAGCAACAATCAATTTGCCAACCCGATGCTGGTACGCATTGCCGGGCTTGGTTATCAGCGCGGGTTTGGCGGACATTTCCATAACGACAACTCGATCACCGCGCTGCGCGATATTCCGGGGCTGGTGGTCGGTTGTCCCTCGCGTGGTGATGATGCCGCGATGATGCTGCGCACGCTGGCCGCGCTGGCAAAAGTGGACGGCCGCGTGTGCGCCTTCCTCGAACCGATTGCGCTGTACATGACCAAGGATTTGTTCGAGGCCGGTGATGGCCAATGGCTCACCGACTATCCCGCGCCAGACCAGGCGCTGACGCTGGGCGAAGAGCGCGTGTACAACCCGGACGCCACCGACTGCGTGATCTTCAGCTTCGGCAACGGCATGCCGATGAGCCTGCGTGCGGCGCGCCAGATCGAGGCCGCGCATGGCTGGAAGGTGCGCGTGGTGGACTTGCGCTGGCTGGTGCCACTCAATCATGCGGCGATTGCCAAGCACGCCGGCGAATGCGCCCGCATCTTGGTGGTCGATGAGGGCCGCCACAGCGCCGGGATTGGCGAAGGTGTGATCACCGCGATCACCGAGGCAGGTTTCGGCGGCAAACCGCTCCAGCGCGTGGTGGGTGCCGACACCTACACCCCGCTGGCCGGTGCAGCCTTCCTCGTCATTCCCAAGGATGAGGACATCGTGGCAGCAGCGGCGCGGCTTGCAGGCGGATAACCACGTGCAAACAGAAACTCCCCGGTCTTGGCCGGGGAGCGTATTGCACGGATCGCTGCAGTTCAGGCCAGCGCCAATCCCAAGATGCTTGCAAACACCAGCGTAGCAAGCCCCATCACGCTGAACACCATCTCTTTCAGGCTGCGGCCACGCGCCCACATCCAGATACCGGACGCACCCAGCAGCAACATGCCGATGGCGAAACTGTCGGCCAGGACAATCCAGAACAGGCCGCCGCCTACCGCTTTGTGCAAGCGATTGAAGGCGGCCAGTGGCGAGTGATGGCTGCGCTTGAGGGTGGCGGTTTCGCTGCCCGGCAGGTATTCCACCGACCACGAATTGCCCGCCGTGCCGCCACTCAAATTCCACTTCGGGGCAGGTTTGCCTTCACTGCCACCCGGCCCACCCTTGCGGATGAGCTGGGCGTCCAATTGCTGTTGCTGGCGCAGCCACAGTGAAAGTTGCTCGGGTGTTGCGCGAGCATCCGCGGGAATGCTGAGGGTGATGCGCGCGGTTTCGGTGCTGTCACCTTGTGGCCATGCACCGTCTCCGATGCGATGGTTCATCACCAAACCGGTACAGCCATAGAGGATCGCAGCCAGGGCACCCCAGGCGCCGAGCCATAGATGCAACTGGCGAATCCAGCGATAGTGGGTGTTGCGGCGACGAATGGCGTTGCCATTGCTGCTCATGGATCGGCTCAGTAGCGGAAATTGACGCTCAACCACGCGCTGCGTGGTGCGCCTGGGCTGATGTTGTTGTTGCTGTTGGCACTGGCGAAATAGCGTTTGTTGGCAAGGTTTTCGACGTTGAGCTGCAGTTGCAGCGTCGGGCTCACGGTCCAGTACAGCGCGCCGTCGAAGCGGGTGAAGGCGGGCAGGGTGACCTGGTTGTCCACGTTGGCGAAGATCGCCCCGCGATAGACAATGCCCAGCCCCACGCCGAAGGTGGGATTGATGTCATAGCGGTTCCATAGCGAAGCCGACTGCCGGGGCAATTGCGCCAAACGATTGCCCTTGAGGGCGGTGGCCGACTGCGTGGCGGTGATTTCACCGGTCTGGTAGGCGTAGCCGCCCATCAGCTGCCAGGCATCGGTGATGCGCCCGGCAATGCCGACCTCCACACCGCGCACATACTGGCCATCGACCAAAATTAACTTGGTGGAATCTGTGGGGTCGGTGACGGCGACATTGCTGCGCTGCAAGCGATACACCGCAACGCTGGCTTGCAGGTCTTTGCGGATGTCCCACTTGGCCCCGATTTCGCGGTTAAGAAAGCTTTCCGGCTTCAGCGCGGCATTACTGGCCGACAGCGAGGCCAATTGGTCCCCGGCACGCGGCTGGAACGCTTTGCTGTAGGTGGCGTAGAACGACACGCTATCCATTGGCTTGTAGATCAAGCCGGCACGTGGCGACAGCATGCCGTCATTGCTGCTGAAGTTTTGGCCATTGCGGTTGTTGTGCAGGTCCACGCGGAAATCGTCGTAGCGCACGCCCACGATGGCCTGCCACTGTGGCGAGAATTCGATTTGATCTTGCAGATACAGCGCGACGGTTTTGGCGATGCCGTGGTTGTCGGCATCGGTGGCGCTTTGGCTGAAGGTGGCCGGCACGTTGACGTTGGGGTTGGACAGCGGAACGATGTTTGTCCCCGCTGCAAAGTACGCCGTGGTGCGGTAGTTATCGGTCGCTTGGCGCGCCAGTTCCACGCCGGTCAGCACGGTGTGGTGAAGCGCGCCACTCTCCACTTTCCACACCAGATCGGTTTGGTTGAACAGGTTGCGGCGTGTGCTGTCACTGCGATAGCCGGCCAGCGTCACCAGTGTGCCGCTGGCATCCACGCTGCTTGGGAAAATGTTTTGGTAGTACTTGTCGTAATCGGCCAGACGCAGGTGGTTGCGCAGGCTGAGGGTGTCGCTGAAGGTGTGGTCGAGGATGGCATCGAACGCCGCCACATCGGCTTCGGTGCGGCTGAGTTCCGGATTGCCGAAAAACGTGGAGGGGGCGGTGTTGACCGGGTGGCCATTGAACGAGGGCACGCCACGGTCGGCGGTGCGGTCATCGTGGAACTTTTCGATGGACAGTTGCAGGCGCGTGGC
>DAORUL010000039.1:10976-13504 GCA_035433165.1 Thermomonas sp.
TTGGCGCCTTTCAGTGCTTCGGCGCGCTCCAGGTTGTAGGTATCGCGGTAGTAGGCGATGTCATCCCGGATGCCATCCACATAGAAATCGGCATTGCTGCTGTTGCCACGCATCACCGCTTGGTCGCGGTTGCCCTCGCCCTGTGAGGTGCCCACGCCGGGGATGTAGCGGAAGGTATCGGACAGGGTGGTGATGGCCTGGTCGGCCACCAGCTTGTCGGTAATCACGGTGACGGCCTGCGGCACATTGATCAGCGGGGTGTCGGTCTTGGTGGCGCTGCGCGTTTGCCGCACCTGATAGTCCGGCAGGTAGCGCTGACCGACCACGATCACCGCATCCACATTCTTCGCGGGGTCACGTTTGGCGTCATCTTCGGTGGCGTCGCCGGCAAAGGCGTGGGCACTCAGGATCAGGCCGATGGCCAAGGTCAGTGGGGCGCGAAGCGGACGAAAGGCAGCAGAACAGCAAGGGGACATGGGGTCTCATGGGCATGTTGCAGCGCAAGACGCGCCGAAGTCGTGCATGCTAATGAGAATGATTCGCAAATGCAACAAGTAGAAAGTGAAGCGAAACAAATCAGCGATTATCACGTACCAGCACTTGCCCGTTTTCGACCTTGACCGGGAACTTCGCCACCGGTTCATAGGCGGGCGCGCACAGCGCCTTGCCATCGCGCACATCAAACCTTGCGCCGTGCAGCACGCATTCCACTTCACCGCTGCCGGCATCGAAATGGCCGGCCGACAGCTCGAAATCCTCATGCGTGCACTGGTCTTCCAGCGCGTACAGCATGCCATCCAGATTGAACACGGCGATGGGTGTCCCGGTGCTGTCATCGAATGCCACTTTCATTTCGCCGGGCAGCAGCTCGGCGGTGGTGCAGACGAAGGTCCACATCTCGCTCATGCAGTGGCTTCCATGGACAAGGAGGTTTCGAGCAAGGATTTTTCGAGGACTTCAAAGCGCAGGTCGTCCCGCTTGGGATGACCGAAGCGCGCATCGCCATACGGAAAAGGCTTGAATACGCCAGTACGGTGGTAGCCACGGCGCTGGTAAAACGCGATCAGTGCATCGCGCACGTCAATCACCGTCATGCGCATGACGGGGAGTTGCCAGTCCTGGCGGACGATGCGCTCGCATTCGGCCAACAGGCGTTTGCCGATGCCGCCGCCTTGCAAGGTGGGTGCGACCGCAAACATGCCAAAGTAGCCTGCGCCGTCATCCGCGGCCACATGTGCGCAGGCAAGCAGGTGGCCTGCCTGTTCCAACACCACGACCTTGCTGCGTGCTCGCTCAAGGTCGTGCAGCAAGACGACAGGGTCGATGCGTTCGCCATCCAGCAGATCGGCTTCGGTAGTCCAGCCGGCGCGGCTGGCATCGCCGCGATAGGCGGACGTCACCAGCGCAACCAGTGCGGGGATGTCGTGCGAGGTGGCGTAGCGCAAAACTGCAGAGTTCGTGGCATTCATCCACGTATGCTAGCGCGTGGGTCATTCTTGTGGTGGAAACTCGGTTTCGGGAAGCGCAAAAAATGCCCAGAACGGAATCTGCCGTTGTTGCCAATCCAGTGCGGCGGTATCCAGGATTTCCAGCAAAGTGTCGAAGCTGGCTTCGTCGGCATCACGCAGGTCTTCGCTATGCGACAGCAGCACACTGTAGCCGCCGGCCGCCGGCAGCCAGGACAAATCACGCAACTGGTCGGACAGGGCATCCCAATTGCGACCCTGATCGGCGGGGAACTCAAGCGCATTGGCCAAGTGCAACAGCAGCGCATCCTTGTCGGTGCAGTCGCGTAAATCGATGGTGCGCAACAACAACTGTGCGTCGTGGGTGGAGTCGGCGAGCGTGCCCAAGTCGTCCTCGGTGACGAAATAGACACCAGCCTGATTGGCGTCATGCAGGTTCAGACTGAAGGCTTCGTCGTCGTGCATGGTGGGCCTCAAGGAACGTCGAAACGACGGAAGCTGGCGTAGTGATCATCGGTGTAATACCACTCACGCGGCGGGGTGCCGCCGGTGATGATGCGGCGCGTGCCGCGATTGCGCGCACCCGGGGTTTCCACCGTGTATTCGTGATACCAGCCACGTGGTTGGCGCGGCAAGTGGCCTTCGAAATTGCCGAATACACCGCCATCCTGATGGTGAGGGAACGGCCCGCCGCGCTGAATCAGCGTGATGCTGCGCAAGGCTTCGGCAGGCAGAAAATCCGGCAGTGCAGGTGCAGCAGAGCGGGTGGTGGAACTTGCAGCAGGTCTGGCCCGCGATGCTGCGCTGGCCTGTGCGGCCACCGTAGGGGCGGCGTTTGCAGTCGACGCCGTTGGCGCGTGTGCACTGCCCGCCTGCGCGGAGCGATCCTGCATCCACCAAACACCAGCTAGCACCAATAACAGCAGACCCCACGTCAGTGGCTTACGCATGCAGGAATCCAGACTCAGAATGGGCGGATATGAAAGGGTGGATGCTCATTCAGGCGACCATCCGGCTCCAGGATGGCAAACACTTTGCGGTCGCCATCGAAGATCACCGGGA
>DAORUL010000040.1:0-12035 GCA_035433165.1 Thermomonas sp.
TGGACAAAGGCCGCGACCTGCTCGACAGCGCCGCCGAATTGATCCGTGAACGCCCGTTGGCGGCATTTGGCGTGGCGTTTGCGGCGGGGTGGATTATTTCCAAGCTTGGCCGCAGCGACAAGTAAGCACCCATGCATGCCAACGAGGACGCCCCGCAGGACACGCCGCGGGGCGCACCGGAGGATGCATCGGCGCATACAGCGCCCGGCATCGAAGAAACCCTGCGCGGCCTGCGTGACGAAGGCCGTGCGGGACTGAAGGTGGCTGCCGACGCGGCCAAGGCGCTGCGCATCCTGGTGGCCGCGGATGTCTCGCTGGCGCGCAGCGCGTTCGGCCGCACGCTGGCCTTCACCGGCGTCGCGATCGCCTTTGGTGCCTCCGCCTGGCTGCTGCTGATGGCGGCGATGGTGGCGGCGCTGGTGGCTGCCGGACTGTCGTGGCTGGTGGGGCTGCTGATTGCCGCTGCGCTGAGCGTGGTGGCCACCGCCGCCGCGGGTTTCTGGGCGATGCGCTACTTCGAGCACACTCGCCTGAAAGCCACGCGTCGCCAGCTGGCCCGGTTGGGCGTGGGCGAACTGGCCGACTTCATACCCGATGCGGGTGGCGTGCAGTCCGGCGAGGCCGCCGCGCAGAAGGTGGCCGAGGTCGAAGCGCAGATCGGCACGCCGCCGAAGAAGGGTCTCGGCATCGACGTGACACCGCCGTAAGGGAACCGCGATGGGATTCGACGCGCTGCTCACAAAGGTCAAACAGGCGGAAGAGACGCTGGAAGCCCGCGAGCGCGAAGCCGTTGGCCGCTGGCAACACTTGAAAGCGAGCTGGTGCGCGGCGTGGACGCCGGGCCGGATCGTCATCGTGGGGCTTGCCACGGGCTTCGTGACCGGCCGCGCCAAACCCGCACAGCTGGCGAGCAGTGGCAACGGCGTGGTGGCCCTGCTGCGCACGCTGGCGCCGCTGCTGGCCGGCCTGCAGGCAGGCGTGCAGACCGCGCAGGCGGCGCAGGAGGAAGTGCAAGAGGCCCCACCCGCGGCAGCGCCCGCACCGGCACCTGCGCCCGAACCTGTTGTTCCGCCCAGCTACGGGGCGATTCCGTGAGCCTTTCCGCCGACGCCGCGATGGTGGACGTAGCGGCGCCTCCCGCGCCTGAACCTGCCCCGCCCGCGCCGCGCCCGCGCGCGCCGCTGTCGTTGGTGGTGCTGGCGGTGCTAGCGGTCGCCTACACGTTGTGGGCCAGCCAGGATCTGATCCTGCCGGTGCTGCTGGCGATGTTCTTCGCGCTGATCGGCAACCCCATCATCCGACTGCTGCAGCGCCTGCACGTGCCGCGTTTCCTGGCCGCGCTGGCGGTGCTGTGCGGCGGCATCGCGCTGACCGTGCTGCTGGGCCTGCAGCTGATGCAGCCGGCCAGCGAATGGGTGCGCGAGGCGCCGCGCGAACTGCGCACCCTGACACCCAAGTTGCAGAAGCTGACCAAGCCGGTGCAGGAGGCCAACCGCGCCGCCGAGAACATCGCCCGCGTGGCTGGCGGCGAGAACACGAGCAAGCCGGTGCAGGTGGTACGCACGGAGGTCAACGATCCGTACAAGTCGCTCACCGCCACCCCGATGATGATGGCCTCGGTGCTGGCAGTGGTGCTGCTGACGTTCTTCTTCATGGTTTATGGCCAGGACCTGCAGCGGCACGCGATCGCGCTGTTGCCGGACCGGCAGAAGAAGAAGCTGACGGTGGAGATCCTGCAGGCCATCGAGATCGAGATCAGCCGCTACGTGCTGACCATCAGCGCGATCAACGCCGTGGTGGGCCTGGCCATCGCCGGCTGCCTGTGGTTCTTCCTCGGGATGCCGCTGGACGAGGCGCTGCTGTGGGGCACGATGGCGATGCTGCTCAACTTCGCGCCCTACGTCGGCCCGCTGATCGGCATCGTGGTGATGCTGCTGATGGGGTTCTCCAGCTACGACGAGCCGCTGCGCGCGCTGCTGCCGGCAGCGATCTACCTGGGCCTGCACACGCTGGAAGGACAGATCGTGACCCCGATCATCCTGGGTCGGCGGATGGCGCTGTCGCCGCTGGTGCTGATCCTGGCGCTGATGGTGTTCGGCTGGCTGTGGGGAATCATCGGCCTGCTGCTGGCGGTGCCGATGCTGGTCTGCGTGAAGATCATGCTGGAGAAGATGGAAGGCATGGACGGCTGGGCGCGCCTGCTCGAATAACCGGGCCGCCCGCCGACCCTCCGGTGGGCGGCCCTGACTGGCCGGCCTACAATGGCGGGGTGAACCTGCCCATCCGCGCCATCACCTTCGATCTCGACGACACCCTGTGGCCGTTCGCTCCCATCGGCGCGCGTATCGAGAGCGCACTGCACGCATGGTTCACCGAACACAGCCCGCGCACCGCCGAGCGTTTTCCCATTTCGGAAATGCGCGCACTGCGCGACCGGGTGTTTACCGAGTTCCCCGAGCATGCGCATGATCTGGGCCTGTTGCGGCGGCTCAGCATCGAACGCGCACTGCACGAAAGTGGCGATGACCCGGCACTGGCCAGCGCCGCCTATGCGATTTTTTTTCACGAACGCAACCGGGTGGATTTCTATCCCGACGCCATGCCAGGCCTGCACCGCATCGCCGCACAACGGCCGATCGCCGCATTGACCAATGGCAATGCCGATTTGGCCGTGATTGGCATTGCCAGCTTGTTTCGCTTCCAACTGGGTGCGCGCGAATATGGCGCGCCCAAACCCGACAGCGGGTTGTTCCGGGAAGCCTGCCACCGGTTGGGCGTCGCCCCGGATAACGTCTTGCACGTGGGCGATCATCCGCACATGGATGTGCAAGGTGCTGCCGACGCTGGCCTGCACACGTGCTGGATCGATCGCGGCGACCACCATTGGCCGGACGATCTGGCTCCGCCCGATGTGCATGTCACCACACTCACTGCGCTGGCCACCTGGCTGGAATCCGGCGCGTCTTTCGGGAATCTGCCATGACCTTGCCCGCTGCCTATACCCACGACACCGCCGCCGCATTGCCATTACACCTGATCAGCAAATCCAGCCATGCCGAATGGCTGGCAGCGCAGCCTGCACATGTGCAAGCGTGGCTTGCGAGTCATCACTTTGATGGCAGCAGCGGCAGTGCACACACTTGGGCGGATGCCAACGGGCACCTGGCCGGTGCGGTTCTCGGGGTTGAAGACCCGCTGGATCCGTATGCCTACGCGCATGCGCCGCGCGCACTGCCGGCCGGTACTTGGCAGGCAGTCACCAGTCTCGACCCCGCTGCACGCAATGCGCTGCAACTGGGCTGGGGGTTGGGCTGCTACCGCTTTGATCGCTACAAGGCATCCACGCGAGCCACCCCACAGCTGGCGTTGTCCGGTTTCGATAGCGAAACCCTGGACGTATTGGCGGCCTGCCTGCGGGTGCGTGATCTGGTCAACACCCCCACCGAACACATGGGCCCGGATGAACTGGAGGCGATGGCACGCACCGTGGCGACTGCACATGCGGCCAGCATCACCGTCATCGCTGGCGACGACTTGTTGACGCACAACTACCCGACCATTCATGCGGTAGGCCGCGCCTCGCATCGCGCACCGCGCCTGATCGAACTCAGCTGGGGCGAGGCCGCGCATCCGCATGTCGTGCTGTGCGGCAAGGGCGTGTGCTTTGATACCGGCGGGCTGGATCTGAAAGCCGCTGCCGGCATGCGCAACATGAAAAAAGATATGGGCGGTGCCGCGCATGCACTGGCACTGGCCGAACTGGTGATGGCGCGCAAATTGCCACTGCGCATCACCCTGCTGATTGCCGCCGTGGAAAATGCCGTCGGCCCGAATGCCTTCCGCCCCGGCGACATCGTCACCACCCGCAAAGGCGTGAGCGTGGAAATCGACAATACCGATGCCGAAGGCCGGCTGGTGCTGTGCGATGCGCTGACGCGCGCGTGCGAATTGCAGCCGACGCTGCTGCTGGATTTCGCCACGCTTACCGGTGCCGCACGCATTGCCTTGGGTCCCGACTTGCCAGCGCTGTATGCCAACAACGATGCCCTGGCCAATGCATGGCTGAGCGCCGGCATGCAAACCCGTGATCCGCTGTGGCGGATGCCGCTGTGGCGCCCTTACCTGCGCTATCTCACCAGCGGCATTGCGGATCTGGCCAATGCCAGCAATTCCAGCATGGCCGGCAGCGTGACCGCCGCTTTGTATCTGGAACGCTTTGTCAGCGAGGGCACGCGCTGGGCACATTTGGATGTGTATGCATGGAACGATAGCGATCGCCCCGGCCGCCCCGCAGGCGGCGAAGCATTGGGCCTGCGTGCGGCGTTCGCGATGCTGCAAGGACACTGCCTGTAGCGCAGCGCAAGCTTCGCGCCACGGATTTTTGCTCTGCGCTCTGCGGCTTTACAGCCAGCCTTTCTGCCGCGCCAGGCGATAGGCTTCGATGCGGTTGCCGACGCCGAGTTTGCCGATCGCTTCCGACAAGTAATTGCGCACGGTGCCGTGCGAGAGATTGAGTTGCTGCGCGATTTCGCTGGCGGACAGGCCTTCACCGGCCAAGCGCAGGGCTTGGCGTTCGCGGTCGCTCAAGGGGTCGGCTTCGCCCCAGGCATCGATGGCCAATTGCGGGTCGATGGCGCGGCCGCCGCGTTGCACGTTGCGGATGGCGTCGGCCAGTTGCTCGGCAGGGGCATCTTTCAGCAGATAGCCGCGCACGCCGGCATCCAATGCGCGGCGCAAAAAACCGGCACGCGCAAACGTGGTGACGATCACCACTTTCACCGGCAGTTCATGACGGGCGATGCGTTGCGCCAACTCCAGCCCGGTCAGGCCGGGCATTTCGATGTCTGTCACCAGCACGTCGGGTTTGAGCCGTTGCAACTCGCGCCATGCCGCTTCGCCGTCGACGGCGCTGCCAACAACCTCGAGATCGGATTCCAACGACAACAGTGCCGACAATGCGCCGCGCAGCATCGCCTGGTCTTCCGCCAGCAAAATACGGATCATGCGTGCCCCTGCGCTTCGCGTGGCAGCACACCCACCGCGCCCACCGCGCGCAAGGGCAGCAGCGGTTCACGCCAGATCAGAGGCACCCGTATCAGCAACCGGGTGCCGCCAGCGCGTGGCGAGTCCACGCTCAGGCTGCCGCCCAGCTCGCGCACGCGGTCGCGCATGCCCGACAGGCCATTGCCATCCACGCTCACGCCGCCGCGTCCGTTGTCGCGGATGCGCAGTTGCACGGCGTTGTCTTCCCGCACGAATTCCACCTGCGCCTGCACCGCCTGCGCGTGCCGGGAAATATTGGTGACTGCTTCACGCAGCACCAGCGCCAACCCGCGTTCCACCTCGGGCGGCAAGCCTTGCGGCGGCGGCACGTAGTCAAATTGCACCTGCGTGGTTTCCAGCAACAATTTGGCCGAAGCCAATTCCGCGGCCAGGTCGGTGGCGCGGATGCCGGTCACCGCGCTGCGTACTTGCGCCAGCGCTTCGCGCGCCACGCGTTCGGCGTCTTCCATTTCACTTTTGGCGCGGGCCGGATCACGCTCGAACAATTTGCGCGACAGCTCCAGCTTCAGCGTGATCAGCGACAAGGTATGGCCCAGCAGGTCGTGCAAGTCGCGGCCGATGCGCTCGCGCTCGGCAGTGGCGGCCAGCCGCCGCACCTCGTCCTGCGACAGTGCCAGCGCCGCGTCTTTTTCCTGACTGGCGTGTTCGACATTGATGATGGTGCCAATGACGAAGGTCATCACCGGCACCCACAACCACAACGAAGACGGATACCCAATCCACGCCGCCACCGCCACATACACCAGATTCATCGCCAGCAGCTGCAAGGCATAGGTGACAAAGCGCATCCGCTGCCCGGACACCCGCAACATCACGCAGCCGAAGACGAAATAGCTCAACCCCGATGGATACCAGCGCAGCAGCAGCAAACTCAGCGCCGCCATCGCCAGCGCATACCGCCAGCCGTGGCGGCGCGGGCCCACGATCACCTTGACGTACAACCACAGGAACAGCGGATACGACAGCAGCGTGAGTGCGCCCCATCGCGAGCTGTAGCCTTCGCCAAACAACGGGGTGAGAAAGATCCACAACGACCACAGCAAATGGATGCCGTTTGTCCACGGTGATTTGCCACGCCGAATATCGAATGCCGCCGCCGAATCCGGCGCGGGGGTGAGGTGTTGGCGCAACCAGGTGGGCAGAGTCATGTGGATATCCTAAGCCAATGCCTCAGCCGTAGCGGCGCAAACGGCGTGCGGCAAGCAGCACGAACCCGACCGTGAAGCCCAGCAGCACCAGTACATGCGGCCACGCGGCACCGGTAGTGAAGCCCACCGCGCGCTGTGCCAACACATTCAGGTGGTAGCTGGGCCAAATCGGTGCCAGCTGTTGCAGCAGCTTGGGCATCATCGACAACGGGAACCACAACCCGGACAGGAACGCCATCGGCAGATAGATCATGTTGAGCAAACCCGGCGCGCCCTGGCCTTTGAGCAGGGTGCCCACCCACAAGCCCAGCGCGCAGAACGGCAACACGCCCAGCGCATCCACCAGCAGCAAGCTGGCCACTTGCGCGGCACTCAGCGAGGCATGTGCCAGACCCAGTGCCAACGCCAGCAACAACGCGCCGACGACAAACGCCACGCACACCGCCATCAACATCTTGCCCAACAGATAAGCACCCGGCGGCATCGGCAGGGCGCGCTTCAAGGTCAACAGGCCACTGTCGCGTTCCAGCGCCAGCGACACGCCAAAGCCGAACAAGCCCGGCGCCATCACCCCGAAACTGCTGTAGCTGGCCAGCATGTAGCGTGCCGCTTCGTCGTTGCCGTGATTGAGCACCAAGCCGAACATCACGAAGAACACATTCGGAAACAGGATGATCGGCAACAAGAATCCGGGGTTGCGCAGATAGCGCAGCACTTCGCTGCGCGCTTCTTCCAGATACGCAGCGAACACACGGCGGCGTGGCATGGTGACGGTCATGTTCATCAGGCGGCCTCCGCCAGCGTGGGCGATGCTTGAGCATCGCGGGTGAGTTCGGTAAACACTTCAGACAGTCCGGCAGCGCGTACTTCCAGTGACGCCAGGGTGATGTCTTCGGCCAGCAGGCGACGCACCAGCAGCTCGGCATATTCGGTGGACAGACACAGGCGTTCGCCATCGCTGCGTGCTTCGGCCACTTCCGGCCATGCGGCAACTTCACCCAATGGCAAGCGCGTGGAACACCACACCCGCTTGAGCGCGATGCGTGCGCGCAGCGCGTCCACACTGCCCTCGCTGATCACGCGGCCGTGCGCCATCACGCAGACGCGGTCGGCCAGCGCTTCGGCCTCTTCCAGATAGTGGGTGGTCAGCACCACCGCATTGCCTTCGGCAATCAAATGGCGAATGGCGGCCCACAATTTTTGTCTGGCGTCGATATCCATGCCCACGGTGGGCTCATCGAGGAACAACAAGCGGGGCCGCCCGCACAGGGCCAATGCAAATTGCACGCGCCGCTGTTGGCCACCGGAGAGTTTGCCGTAGGGGCGATGCAGAAGATCGGCCACGCCGGCCAACTCAGCACTCTCGATCACGCTGCGCGGGTTGGGATAGTAGCTGGCGGTCAGCCGAATCAATTCGCCCACGCGCAAGGTGGGCGGCAATTGCGCGTCCTGCAACATCACCCCGATCTGCCGCCGTGCGGCGATGTCCTGCGGGTCGTGGCCGAACAATTCCACGCGGCCGGCATCGGCGCGGATCAGCCCCAGCAGCAGGCCAATCGCGGTGGTTTTGCCTGCGCCATTGGGGCCAAGCAGGGCGAGCAGTTCGCCACTGCGCAACTCCAGATCGAAGCCATTGAGTGCGCGCAATGCGCCGTAGTGCTTGCTGACACCGTGCAGCCGTGCCAGCGCCGTGTTTGCAACATGTCGCATCGTAGTGTCCTTGGCGGGAGTGGCGTCATGTTCGGGTGGCACGGGCGCATTGCCCATTCCCCGCCGTCATCGCAATGGCATGACAGTTGTCAGCGGACAACGACCGCGATGCCGCCTACTCTGGCCACCACTTCGCCACGGGCTGCGTGCACACTGTGCGCAACCTCATTCAAGCATCGACCTATGACCAGCCATGCCGACCTGCTCAATTCGCTGAAGATCGACCGCAATGCCGCGCCGCCTGCGTCCTCGCGCAAGGGTCTGTGGATCGGCGTGGCCGTGGCTGCTGCGGTGGTTGTGATTGCCGGCGGCGCATTCGCGCTGCGCGGCGGCAAGGCGATGGATGTGCAGGTGGTTGAAGCCACCGCGATTGGCAGCGGCGGCAGCGCCAATGCCTCGGTACTGGATGCCACCGGCTATGTGGTGGCGCGGCGCATGGCGACGGTGTCGGCCAAGGTGACCGGCAAGGTGCGCGAGATTCTGATCGAAGAAGGCCAGCACGTCGAAGCCGGTCAAGTGCTGGCGCGGCTGGATCCGGTGGATGCCAATGCGCAGCGCACGCTGTCGGCCGCGCAGCTTTCGGCCGCGCAAAGCCAGAGCGCCAGCGTGCAGGCACAACTCAAACAGGCCGAAGCCGATGCTGCGCGCTTGTCGAGTCTGGTCAAACAACAATTGGTGTCGCGTGCGCAGTTTGATCAAGCCATCGCTGCACGCGATGCACTGCGTGCACAACTGGTCACCAGCCAGCGCAATGCACAGGTAGCGCGTGATGGATTGCAGATTGCCGATAACGGCGTGGACAACACCATCGTGCGGGCTCCGTTTGCCGGGGTGGTGATTGCCAAGGCTGCGCAGCCGGGCGAAATCGTGTCGCCGTTGTCAGCCGGCGGCGGCTTCACCCGTACCGGCATTGGCACGATTGTGGATATGGCCTCGCTGGAAGTGGAGGTGGAAGTGGGCGAGTCGTACATCGGCCGCGTGCAGCCAGGCATGGCCACCGAAACCGTGCTCAATGCGTATCAGGATTGGAAAATTCCGGGCAAGGTGATTGCGATCATTCCCGCCGCCGACCGCGGCAAAGCCACGGTCAAAGTGCGCGTGGCGCTGGATGCCAAAGATGATCCGCGCATCGTCCCCGACATGGGCGCACGGGTGAGTTTCCTGGAAGCGGCCAAACCCGCTCAAGCGCAAGCCAAGCCGGGCGTGTTGATTCCCGCCAGCGCCATCGTGCAGCGTGACGACCAGGATGTGGCGTTCGCGATCCGTGGCGAGAAGGCCGAGCGCCGCACGCTGAAACTTGGCCGCACGCTGGGCGATGACCGCGAAGTGCTCAGTGGGATTGCCGGTGGTGAACAAGTGGTGCAGTCGCCGCCAGACAATCTGACCGATGGCGCCAAGGTGCGCATCGCGCAGGAATGAATTTCCAACTTCAATCAGGTGAAACCCATGTCCACCCTCGTCAGCATTCGCAATCTGCACAAGACCTATCAGCGCGGGCCGGAGAAGGTCGATGTGCTGCGCGGCATTGATCTCGACATCATCGAAGGCGATTTCGCCGCCCTGATGGGCCCGTCGGGTTCAGGCAAAACCACCTTGCTCAATTTGATTGGCGGGCTGGATTCCCCCAGCGCCGGCAGCATCGAGGTGGCCGGCCAGCACATCGAAACCCTGCGCGAAGGCCAGCTGGCGCAGTGGCGCAGCAATCATGTGGGCTTCGTGTTCCAGTTCTACAACCTGATGCCCACCTTGAGTGCGCAAAAGAATGTGGAGTTGCCCTTGCTGCTGACCAATCTGTCGGCCGCACAGCGCAAACAAAATGCGGCGACCGCTTTGCAATTGGTGGGCCTGGCCGATCGCGCCAAACACAAGCCCAATGAACTCTCCGGTGGTCAACAGCAACGCGTGGCGATTGCGCGTGCGATTGTTTCGGATCCCACCTTGTTGATTTGCGATGAGCCCACCGGCGATCTGGACCGGCAATCGGCGGAAGACATTCTGGGCTTGTTGCAAGAACTCAACCGCACCCACGGCAAAACCATAGTCATGGTGACCCACGACCCCAAGGCCGCCGAGTACGCCACGCATACGCTGCATCTCGACAAGGGCAACCTGGTCGAGCAGTCCGCGCACGCCTGAGCCGGAGACGCCCCATGAAATATTTTCATCTGATCTGGGCCGCATTGGCCCGCAGCAAAACCCGCACCTTGCTGACGCTGATGTCGGTGGTGGCCGCGTTCTTGCTGTTCGGCATGCTGGACTCGGTGCGGGTGGCGTTCAATTCCGGCGGTAGCGTGGCCGGTGCCAACCGCATGGTGACGATGTCGCGCCTGTCCATCACGCAGATGCTGCCGTACAGTCTGGATGCGCAAGTACGTGCGGTGCCGGACGTCAAGAAGGTTGCATTTGCGGCGTGGTTTGGCGGCATCTACCGCGACCCGAAAAACTTCTTTGCCAATTTCAGTGTCAGCCCCGACTACTTGGACCTGTATCCGGAGTTCAAGCTGCCGGCGGCGCAGAAAAAAGCATGGCTGGCCGACCAACGCGGCGCGATTGTGGGCGAAGCCTTGGCCAAACAATTTGGCTGGAAAGTGGGCGACACCATTCCCTTGCAGGCCACGATCTTCCCCACCAAGGGCAGCAATGACTGGCAGTTCACCTTGCGCGGCATCTACCACGTGGATGACCCCAAGCAAAAAGCACAAGAGCGCGTGCTGTTCTTCCACTGGAAATACTTTGATGAAGCCAACGACTACGTGAAAGGCCGGGTGGGCTGGTGGATCGTGGAGCCGTCCAATGGCGGTGCAGCGGATCGTGTGGCCAAGGCCATCGACGCCTTGAGTGCCAACTCCGACCACGAAACCAAAACCCAGAGTGAAGCGGCCTTCAACCAAAGTTTTGCCAAGCAATTTGCCGATATCGGGTTGATTGTCTCGGCGATCATGGGTGCGGTGTTCTTCACCTTGTTGCTGCTCACCGGCAACACCATGGCGCAGGCCGTGCGCGAGCGCATTCCGGAATTGGCGGTGCTCAAGACCATTGGCTTTTCCAACCGCAGCGTGCTGTGGCTGGTGCTGGCTGAATCGGTGCTGCTGGTGGTGCTGGGCGGCGTATTGGGCATGCTGCTGGCGGCGGTGATTGTGCCGATGGTCAGTGCGGCCAGCGGCGGCATGATCCAGCTGCCTGGCTTGCTTGGCCAGACCTGGGGCATGGGGCTGGCCCTGATGGTGGGTATTGGTGTGCTGGTGGGGTTGTTGCCGGCACTGCGCGGCATGCGCTTGAACATTGTTGATGCATTGGCCGGACGCTGAGAAGGCTCGAAGAGGACACGCAAATGAAACGATTTTTTTCGAGCTTGTTGACCGTGCTGGCACTGGTCATCCTGCTGACGATCTGGATCAAGCTGCCTTGGTTCGCTGTGCTCGGCATTGCCATCGCCATTGCACTGTGGCTGTTGACCACCCGCAGCGGGCGACTGGCGCGCGAAGCCACCAAGCTCGGGATTGCCGGATTGCCGCAGCGCTGGGGCGCATCCAGCGTGATTGTGATCGGGATTGCCGGTGTGGTGGGCGTGTTGGTGGCGATGTTGGCGATGGGCGAAGGCTTCAAGGCCACGCTGGATAAAACCGGCGATGACAGCACCGCGATTTTGCTGCGCGCCGGCTCGCAGGCGGAAACCAATTCGGTGATTACGCGTGATCAAACGCCGCTGATCGCGGCCCTGCCCGGCATTGTGCGTGCCGCAGATGGCAAGGCCCTGGTGTCGCCGGAGTTGTCGCAGGTCGTCAATCTGGTCAGCCGCAACGATGGCAGCGATGTGAATGTGCAGTTCCGTGGTGTGGGCCCGGAAGGCTGGGCGATCCGCCCGCAGATCAAGATCGTGCAGGGCCGCAAGTTCAACCCCGGCTTGCGTGAAATCGTGATTGGCAAAGGCGCGCAAACCCAGTTCCGCGATATGGCGGTGGGCAAGCAATTGAAGCTGGCCAATCAGCAATGGACGATTGTCGGGGTGTTTGAAGCCAAGGATTCGCACGACTCCGAACTGTGGACCGATGCCGATGTGTTGGGCCCGTCCTATCAACGGCAAGCGTTCCAGTCGGTGACGGTGAAGCTCAC
>DAORUL010000040.1:12135-13288 GCA_035433165.1 Thermomonas sp.
TGGACCGGCCTGAAATGGGCGCTGGGCATTGGTTTGGTCGGCGGGTTGTTCCCGGCGTTGCGGGCGGCACGGCTGCCGGTGACGGAGGCGCTGCGTGCCGCTTGATGGCACCCTCTCCTTCCCGATGAAGGAGCGCGCGGCTCAGCCACGCCGCCGCGAACGCCACAGTCCCTCACCGGCATACAGCGCCAGTGCGATCCAGATAAAGCCAAAGCCAATTGCACGTTCGCGACCGAAGGGTTCGCCCAGCACCAGCACGCCCATCAGCAATTGCAGCGTGGGCGAGATGTATTGCAGCAGGCCGACCAGCGAATACGGGATGCGCTGCACGGCGGCGGCAAACCCGATCAGCGGCAGTGCGGTGAGCACACCACCGAACACCAGCAAGCCGGTCACGCCGGCACCCCACGCGGGTGTTTGGCCGTGCGCCAGCAAATGACCCTGCCCATTGCGTTCCGTCCACAGCAAAAACGCCAACGCGGGCAGCAACAGGAACAGGCTTTCCACCCCCAAGCCACGCACCGGTGGTGCGCCCAGCAGTTTGCGCACCAAACCATAGCTGCCGAACGAGATGGCCAGCGCCAACGCAATCCACGGGAAGCTGCCGTAGTTGAGGGTCAGCCACAGCACACCCAGCGCGGCGATGGCCACCGCAGCCCATTGCACACGGTTCAGCCGTTCATGCAGCACCAGCACGCCCAGCACAACGTTCAGCAACGGGTTGATGAAGTAGCCCAGCGCCGATTCCACCACGTGGCCGGCATTCACCGCCCAAATGTACAGGCCCCAGTTGAATGCGATCAGCGCGCCGCTGAGCACCAGCATGGGTGCGGCATGCGGGCGGGCCAGGGTTTCCCGCAGCCAGCTGCGGCCGTACTTGAGGCTCAGCCAACCGCACACGAACAATGCGCTCCACACCACCCGATGCGCGATGATTTGCAGCGAGGGCACCACTTTCAGCAAATGCCAGTACAGCGGCATCAGGCCCCACGCCACATAGGCCGCCACCGCGATCCAAACCCCGCGCCGGTCCAGCGTGCCCGCATTCATCGTGCCGTCCTCATCATGCGGTTTTGGGTGCACGGGTTTTGGCCAGCGTGATCACCACCACGCCCAGCAAAATCACGCCCATCGCCGCCAATTCGCGGCCACC
>DAORUL010000041.1:0-13206 GCA_035433165.1 Thermomonas sp.
GCTGGGCCGAGTGCAAGCAGTTCAAGTCCACCGTCGCTCATGACGAATGCCCCACGATCCAAAGTGCAATGACTTCAAGGAAGGTACCCACGCTGAGTGCGGTGGCCAGCAGCTTCCATTGCTGAATCGGCACGCTGCCCATGGTTTCGCCGGTGCGGCCATTGACCGCGATGTAGTGCAACATGCCGCCGTTGGCACCGGGCTGATGGTAGGAATACAGCCAAACCGGCAGATACATCGCCACCCAACGCGAGCCATGCAGTTGCAGGCGCTCTTGTTCCCAGCGCACGCCGCGGTCGTATCTGCTCACCGAGTCTTCAACCTGCGCACGCGCGATGGAGAGCAGTTGATCTTCCAGATGCGGCCGCAGTTGTTCAACATCCAGATCACGCTTTTCCGAGGTGAAGCCGGAAAGATACGATGCGTTCCACTTCACGGCGTTCTTGGTGTCAAACGGCAGGATGGTATTGATGATGTTGTTGGTGTTGACAACGGTGTTGAGGTTGCCGCGTTCGCTGGAGGACTCCAGCGGCAAATCGTCCACGGTGAAGTCCACATGCCGCGCCACTTGGTACACATCGGCGTCGTAGTAGGTTTTTTTGTCGTTGTCGCTGCCACGGGTGTATTCGCGGGTTTTGATTTCGGCCATGCCGGCTACATCGGCACTCGCATTGCCATCCACGATCATGTACGGCAGGTACACGCCCACCACGTTTTCCGGCGTGAATTGTTCCTTGAAGGCTTTCAGCGCGAGGAATTTGCGTTTGTCCACGAATTGGCGAATGCGCGCCACGGCATCGTCTTTCTTGATGTGGAACGGCAACACCGCGTCGGGCACCGCGCCATTGGCGATTTGCTCGTTGACGCCGAACACATGCCGACACCAGTGGCAACGTGCGGTCATCGCGTTTTCGGTATTGACCGACACTTCAGCACCGCAGCCGGTGCATTTGTAGGTCATCACCACGCTGACATCAGCGGCGATGTTCTGCGCGCCGGAGGCAATCACCGTGCTGTTGAGTTGGTCGATGTTTTCGCCGAGGCCGAACTCTTCTTCCACCCGTGCGCCATGCCACTCATTGCGGCAGTACAGGCAGATCAGCAAGTCCGTGCCGGGGCGTTGCCTGATGTCGGTGGCACCGCATTTGGGGCAGTGGTTGGCACCGTCCTTCAGCTCTTCCGCAGCGGTGTCGATGGCTACCGGATCGGGGGCCAGGATTTCATCGCGCAGCGGTTTGGGCAGGGTTGCCGGGTCAATCGGCGAGCTGTCCGGCAACGGCGGGACATCGCGCGGCGAACCCGGGCCGGCCGGCATCGGCGGGGGTGAACCCGCGCCGCTGGAGGGCAGCGGCGGCGGGGGAGTGGCGTTAGACATGGCGATGATCCGATGGGTGGCTTACAGGCCCAGCGCCTTGGCTTTCAGGGCGTCGTAATCGGCTTGCGAGATCAGACCCAGATCCAGCATTTCCTTGGCCTTCTTCAGCTTGGCAATCGGATCGTCTGCCGCCGGTGCAGCCGGGGCGGGCGGAGCGACTGGCTGCTGCAAGCCGCCAAGTCCACCCATCATTCCCGACGCCATGCCAATGCCCATCATGCCGGCGGCACCGCCGTTCTCGCCGGCGGCCTGCATCCCTGCGGCCACGCTGGCTTGCAGGTTGGAATTGCCGCGTGCACCCGACAGTGCATCGGCGCGCTGCACGGTTTTGAGCAGTTCCTTGGTGTTGGCGTCGTATTCAATCGAGATGATCGCGGTTTTGGCGATCATCAAGCCACGGTCGGACTTCCATTGGTAGGCGTTTTCCACCGCCTCCGACAGGCTCTTGGCAAAGCCGATCGAATCCTGCTGGAGCTTGCTGATGCGGTTGCCTTTGCTGGGGTCGTTGGAGTACAGGCTGAATGCCGGCGCCAGCGAGCCCACCACTTCGTTGAACAATTGGCTGGCTGCGGCGTTGTCGATGTCGGTGAAGTCGAACACCTGGCCCGGTTGCAGATACGCGGCCGGCACAAAGTTTTTCACGAACAGAATGGGATCCACGATCTTCATCGTGTACGAGCCGCGCGTCACCGCGCCGACCTGCGTGTTCAAGAACGCATCGTCCCAATAAATTTCCGACTGCGTGCCGAAGCGATTGTCCGGCAGCTCCTTCAGGGACACGAAGTACGCCGCTTGCTGTGAGCCGGGTTGGCCGCCGAACTTGAAACGCTCCCAGCTTTGCATGATCAGCGAATCGACGATGCCGTCGCCTGCGAAGATCGACTTAGAATTGAGGTCATCCGACTTCCATTCATAGCCGCCGGCTTCGGCTGCAAAGCCGGTGATCTTGCCGTCCTGGAACAGCAGCAGGCCGTAGCCTTCCGGCACGATGATCTTCGAGCCATTGGTAATGATGTTGGACGAGCCATGCGTGTTGGAGCCACGCCCGGCATTGGTGCCGTGGGGCACCGCGGCAAACAGCGCCGCTGTGGACGGCAGGCCATCGGGAATGGTGTAGAAGTCCTTCCATTGGTCACCCAGCATGCCGCCGACTGCACCTTTCACCGCTTGAACAAGACCCATGACATCTCTCCGTGATTCGTGGCTGCGGGTGATCCCGCGTTGTTCGACAAACTACACATTTCGGGGCCACAGGGCCAGTGTGCGAAGGGGGATAGGCGCAAAGTGTTAGAACCGCTCCCCCACCGGCAGGTAGCGCCACAGGCCCACCGGCATTTTGGCCAGTGCAACCTTGCCGATGCGCAGGCGGCGGATGGCCACCACGTCCAGCCCCACTTGTGCGCACATATCCCGCAACTGCCCGCCCTGCACGCCTTTGAGGGCAAACCGCAGGCGAATTTCGTTTTGCCAGCTCACCTTGCAGGGCGGCAGTGCACGGCCGTTGTAATGCAGGCCGTGGTTGAGTTTGCGCAGCCCGTACGGGGCGATGTTGCCGCTGACTTCCACCACGAATTCCTGTTCGATCTGGTCGCCGTCTTCGGTCAATCGCCGCCACACGCGGCCGTCCTGGGTCAGCACCATCAAGCCGCTGGCTTCGGCATCCAGCGGCACCAATGGCGTCAACCGTTGGAAGTGGCGTTCCAGTACGCGCACGCCGGACGGGTCTTCGGGCCAGTGGTTGCCCGGCTGCACCAGAGCGGCGGCCATGTTGCGGCCGCTGATGGTGTTGTAGCCGGCAGGCTTGTGCAGCAGCACGGTGGCCGGTTCAATGGCCTCCAATTGCGCGGCGGTGTCCAGCACCACGGTATTGCCCAGCACCGGTTGCGCCGGGTCTTCGCTGACGCGGCCATCCACCGACACCCAGCCATTCTTGATGTATTGCTCGGCTTCGATCCGCGAACAATGGGCGAGGTCGGCCACGTATTTGGCCAGTCGAACGGGAGTGGGCATGCAGGTTCTCGGGGGACTGGCGCGTGATTCAGGACAGGCAGTGTAGCGATCAGGCACTCTATTGCCGCAATACTTCGCTGGCGCACAGGGTTTTTGGGCCTGCGCCTTACTCTTGACTTCGAGATGGCATGAAAACTCCCACCGGCCTGCAACCCTTGATCGACGATGGCGTGATCGATGCGGTGCTGCGGCCCTTGAAAAGCGGCAAGGAAGCGGCGGTCTACGTGGTGCGTGCGGGCGACCAGATCCGTTGCGCCAAGGTCTACAAAGACATGGCGCAGCGCAGTTTCCAGCAGCGCGTGCAATATCAGGAAGGGCGCAAGGTGCGCGGCAGCCGCGAGGCGCGCGCGATTGGCAAAGCCAGCAAATACGGGCGCAAGCAGCAGGAAACCGCGTGGAAAAACACCGAGGTGGACGCGCTGTACCAGTTGCGCGATGCCGGTGTGCGCGTGCCCGAGCCTTACGGCTATTTTCACGGCGTCTTGGTGATGGCGCTGGTGGTGGATGCCGATGGACATTCGGCACCGCGGCTGGGTGAAGTGGAGCTGTCGCACGACCAAGCCTGCGGCTTTCATCGTTGCCTGATACGACAGGTGGTGAAAATGCTCTGCGTGGGGCTGATTCACGGCGATTTGTCGGCATACAACGTACTGGTGGGCCCCGACGGCCCGGTGATCATTGATTTCCCGCAGGTGGTCAGTGCCGCCGGCAACAACGCCGCGCGCAGCATGCTGCTACGCGACGTCAACAACCTCACCGCCAGTTTGGGCGCGTGGGCGCCGGAGCTGCTGGACACGTGGTACGGCGAAGAGATGTGGGCGCTGTACGAGGCCGGTGAATTGCACCCGGACACCGAATTGACCGGTACGTTTGTGCACGACACCGCCACGCCCGACCTGGAGGGGGTGCGCCATGCCATCAACGATGCGCGTGAAGAAGCCCTGATTCGCCAGCAAGGCCGCGAAGCGGCGGCCGAGCTGGATTAATGCGCCACTGGCGTCGCGAGTTGACGTCGAAATAGAACACGCACACGCACAAGACCCCGCATGAACACGAGGACGCAACCGCCATGACGGCAGCAGCAACCGAAGCACCCACAACAACTTGGGCAGGCAAGGCATTTGCGGCGATTGCCGTGATCGAAGCCTTCACCTGGGCCGGCCTGTTGGTAGGCATGTATTTGAAGTACGGCAGCGGCAGCACGGATCTGGGCGTGTGGTTGTTTGGCCGCCTGCACGGGTTGGCCTTTGTCGGTTATGTGGTGGTTGCCCTTGTTGCCGGGGCGCAATTGCGCTGGCCGCTGTGGGCGCTGCTGTTGGCCTTGTTCGCGGCAATACCACCGTTGTTCACACTGCCGCTGGAGCTGTGGTATCGCAAGCGCGGCTTGTTGACGCCGCGGTCGGCATAGACCCGCGGCAGAGCATCACGCCCACGCCGCCAAGGAAATCACCAGTTCCGCTTGGAAGCCCTTGGTCGAGGCCAACGGAATGCTGAATTGGGTTGCCGATGTCCCGTTGACACTGGTGGCATGGCTGCCGAGGCTGGCCAATGCCGTGGCCGATTTCTTGTCGGTGGCCCAATGATCGCCGGTCAGCACATAGCGCAATGCCCACTGACCGTTGTCTTCGCGTTTGGCAAACAACACCAGAGTGTCGCGGAACAGGTATTCGCCCGGGATATGTTGCTTCAGGAACAGCACACCATCGATTTCGTAACCGGCATTCAACACGGCCAGGTCGATTGAAAACGCGACTTCACTGCCTGCCAGAATTTTCGAGCTGTCCAGAAATACGGAAAACAGGGTTGGCGAGCGCGCATCCGGCATCAGGTCGCCGGCAGCATCGAATAGCTCGTCATACTGGCGGCGAACCGCGCTTTCCTGCGCCTTGTTGCGCGCCGTCAGCTCGTAGGTGTAGGCCCCGCGCGGGGCAACCGTAGTCTCGATGTAATAGGCGGTTTGAATGTGCTTGCCTTGTTTGCGCGTGCGTTCGACTTCCGGCGGAAAGGGCAGGGCTTTGAACTGCAACCGGCCGGTGGCGGCCATGTCGCCGAACAGGAAGCGCACCAGATTCTGGTAACCCTCCTCGGAATTGACGATGCCGAAAAATCCGCTGTGACTGCGGTTGACGAATGCGCGTGGACAACCGGCAACATACGCATTCTCGATTTTCACCAAGCCATCGCTCATTTGCCCAACCGCCATCGACGACAGGCCATGGGCCACGGCGTAGTCGCGGCTGTTGGTGCCGATCAGGCAAAACAGCCGCGCCGTGGGAAAGCCTGAATTGCCAAGCGTGTTGACCTGATCGGGCGCGGTCTTCAGATACTCGGCCATGCGCGGGCGGCTGAAGTTGTTCATGTCATTCATCGACAAGAAGCTGGGCACATTCATTCCGCCCAGCTCGATGCCGTTATGCGGCGTGGCATAGGTGAACACCTTGTCCACCAGGCCACGAATTTCAGCGCTGGCCACGTCCTGGTTTTGCAGCAGGCAACGGCAAATCAACCCGCCCATCGAGTGTGCAACCAGATACACCTTGAACGCTTTGCGCGCCTCGGCATCGTCGCCACACACGCTGTCACGCAAGCGCGCAATACGTTGCCCCAGCGCCGCGGCAGCTTCCGGGATGGACGGAGTTTTGCCATTGCCAAATGCAGGGTCGGCCTCATCGTAATAGCGGTGGATGACCAGGCTGCGCGCCGGCAACTTGTCGGCTTGTTCGGCACCGGCGGCATACACGTCGCGGTAGTTGTAGTCCTTCATCAAGCGCACCAACGGCGATTCGAAGACGAACTTGACGATGCTGCCATCCTGCGCCTGCCGCACCTTGGTCGAACCCGCCTCGAATCCCATATATGGCGTGGAGGTGGTCTGCACGATTTCATCGCGGGTCATCGCGTAACCGCGCACATAGATGATCGGAAAAAACGGGCGTTCAAGCTTGGCCATGACGGGCATCCATGCATGCGGCGGGGGTTGCGATTGGCCTTGCAATGCCATTGGCGAGGCATTGCAAGGTCTGCATCGTCGGCAGGCTAGCCCTGACTGCGAAACTCCTCCACGAAATAGCCCCAGCAATCAGCAGTTTTCTTGGCAATGGCGGGGGTGCGGGCGGCGGTGACTTCGCACATCGGCACGCCATAGGCATCATCATCGGTGTTCAGGAACAGATGCGTGCATTCATGCACCATGGTCTGGAATTTGCTGTCTGCCGGGCGCTTGAATGGCCGATAGAGCGGCGATGAATTCCAGCTCAAATTCAGGATGATGCGGAAATTCTGGCCTTCGGCCTGGGTCATCGGTTTCTGCCCATCGGTGAAATCCTGCCAACCATCCACCGGCATTTTTGCCGCCGCAAATTCGCCGCCGCAGCGCTTTTGCAGCTTCGAAAAATGCACGTCGATCGGTTTGACGTTGATCATGCTGGCCAGCATCGACAACTTCGGCCCCAGCTCACTCATCCATTGGTTGCTGTCATCCCCAAACCATTTCCTGCTTTCAGCGCGCCCACCACCTTGCTGGATCTTCATGGCAGCACCGCGCAAGGTTCCAATGATGGTGGGTTGCAGATTCATCAAGATTTGTTGATCGGCCGGGCCAAGTCCAGAACTGTTGAATCCCATGGGTGTACTCCAGAATGTCGGGGGAATCGGCATGCATTCGCTGGACCGATACCGGTCGCTGCGATTGCAGGGCGCAAGTCCGGAACTCCGGAATGCATTGCCGTGCTGGGTTCAACGCAGGCACCGGTGGCGAGCGGACAGGCGACGGGCGAAGGTTTCGTGAATGGCGAGCCGTTGCGGTGCCCAGCATTGCGCCAGCAGCCAGTGGGGTGGCCAACCTGCGTGAATTTGTCCCAAATCAAGGCTTGTCCGTCGGCAACTGCTTAGGCTGGCGCATTCGCCAGAATCGAGTGTTCGTTCATGCCGCAAACACGCCTTGCCAGCCGCTTGCTGGCGCTGTTGGACCTCACCAGTTTGGGGGAGGAGGATAGTCCGACCAGGATTCGCACCCTGTGTGCATCGGCTTGCACGCCGTATGGCCTGCCGGCGGCGGTGTGCGTGTACCCCGAACACGTCACCAGTGCACGTGAAGCGTTGGCCGGCACGCCGATCAGGATTGCCAGCGTGGTGAACTTTCCCGACGGTGGCGATGACCCGCAGCGGGTGCATCGGGAAACACGTCGTGCGGTTGCGGCCGGTGCCGATGAGATCGACATGGTGTTGGCGTGGCGTGCGTTGAAGGCAGGCGATGTTGCGCGTGCCAAAGCCGGCGTGGAGGCCTGCCGGCAAGCCTGCGGAACCGGCATCACCTTGAAATTGATTTTGGAAACCGGCGAGTTGGCCAACCCTGCATTGATCCGCCATGCAAGTGAGATCGGGTTGGATGCAGGGGTGGATTTCCTCAAAACCTCCACCGGCAAGGTGCCGGTCAATGCCACGTTGCCGGCAGCCACATTGATGCTGGATGCGATTGCCGAACGTGGTGGACAATGTGGGCTCAAGGTTGCCGGAGGTATTCGCACGCTGGCCGAAGCGCAGGAGTATCTGGCGTTGGTCGATGCCAAACAGGGACCGGACTGGGCCACTCCGACGCGCTTCCGGATCGGTGCCAGCGCGTTGTTTGATGCCATCGTGGCCGAATTGAGGCACTGAGCATGGCGCGTGCGATTTGGCTGGTACTGGATTCGCTGGGGATCGGTCATGCCCCGGATGCGGCTGCGTACGGCGACGCCGGTGCCGATACCTTCGGGCATATCGCTGCGGCGTGTGCGGCGGCACCGCGCGGGCCGTTGCAGCTGTCGAATCTCACCCGCTTGGGTCTGCCTGCGGCGCATGCCTTGGCGGGCGGGCAGCTGGCTGCGGGGTTTGCTGCAGCGCCTGCACCGATGGCGCTGTGGGGGTGCATGGCCGAGCAGGCCTGCGGCAAGGACACGCCGTCGGGTCATTGGGAAAGTGCAGGCGTGGTGTTGGATCGCCCGTTCGGGGTGTTTGCTGCGGCGCAAGACAGCTTCCCGCCCGAGTTGCTGGCGGCATTGGTGCACGCTGCGCAACTGCCCGGCGTGTTGGGCAACTGCCACGCGTCCGGCACTGAAATTCTTGCTCGACTGGGGGCCGAACACATCGCTACCGGCAAGCCGATTGTGTACACATCGGCCGATTCGGTGTTGCAAATTGCAGCGCACGAACAGGCGTTCGGCTTGCAGCGGCTGCTGACAGTATGTGAATTGGCGCGTGCGCTGCTGGCGCCGTACAACATAGGGCGCGTCATTGCCCGTCCGTTTGGCGGCGATGCCGCAACCGGTTTCCAGCGCACCGGCAATCGCCGTGACTATGCGCTGCCTCCGCCAGCACCGACAGTGCTGGATGCCGTGTGTGCCGCAGGGGGCGAGGTGATTGCGGTCGGCAAGATCTCGGATATTTTTGCGGCGCAAGGCGTCAGTCGCAGCGTGCATGCCAGCGGTCATGATGCATTGTTTGATGCCACCCTTGACGCGTTGACGCAAGCCGGAGATGGGGCCTTGATAGCCACCAATTTCGTCGACTTCGATAGCGTGTACGGGCATCGCCGGGATGTCCTTGGTTATGCCGCCGCATTGGAACACTTCGATGCGCGCCTGCCGCAATTGCTCGAGTGCCTGCGCGCCGATGATCTGTTGCTGCTCAGTGCCGACCACGGTTGCGACCCCACCTGGCCGGGCAGTGATCACACCCGCGAGCAAGTACCGCTGCTGGCGTATAGCCCCGGGCTGGCTCCACGTGCACTCGGCAAGCGATCGAGTTTTGCCGATTTGGGCCAAGGCATTGCCACCCATCTGGGTTTGCCGGCGTTATCGGCGGGCCGCTGTTTTTTGGCGAGTTGAGCTGCATGACAACCCTGCATATCGAAGCCGAACCAGGCACCATCGCCGACACCGTATTGCTGCCTGGCGATCCACTGCGTGCGCGCTTTCTTGCCGACGCCTTGCTTGCTGCACCTCGTCAAATCAATGCGCGGCGCAACATGCTGGGCTACACCGGTGAATGCAATGGTCAGCGCGTCACCATTCTTGGCGGTGGCATGGGGATTCCGTCCACGGCCATCTACGTCACCGAACTTGCCCGTGGTTATGGGGTGCGTAGCATCATTCGCGTGGGTACTTGCGGCGGCATTGGTGATGTTGCGGTTGGCGATGTGTTGTTGGCGCAAGCGGGCAGTACGGATTCCCGTTTCAACCGCATGCAGTTTGGTGGCCACGATCTTTCGGTCTGTGCCGATTTCGGACTGCTGCGACGTGCCGTGCAGGCCGGTCAAGCGCAAGGCTTACCCGTGCGTGTAGCCAATATATTCAGTACCGATTGCTTTTACGACGGGGATCCGCAATTGCTGGCGCAATTGCGCAGGCACCGGATCTGCGGCATCGAAATGGAAACCGCCGGTCTGTATGGTTTGGCAATGCGCGAGGGCTTCCAGGCGCTGGCCATCCTCGCAGTCAGCGATCACCTGGAGACGGGCGCAACCATGCCGGCGATCGAACGCGAACAGGGCTTGGTACGCATTGCGGAATTGGCGTTGGCCAGCGCTATCGAATCGGCACCAAGCGTTGCTTGTCCTGGCTGAAACAATCACCTTATTTGCGCACGGCAAGCACGCCATCCAGCGCCAGTTCGGCGCGGAATCCGGCAATTTGCAAGCGGCGCGCCACTTCGCGCGGGACGTCACGGCCGGAGGTCAGTTTATTGGGGCTGCCGGTGTAGTGGAATAACCGGCCACCGCGTTTGAGTACACGCGCCAGCTGGTCATAGAACACCTGCGAATACAGCTCGCCGGCAATGCCAAAGCGCGGTGGATCATGCAATGCGGCATCAAAATGGGCATCGGGCAATTGCGTGATGGCCTGTGCCACGTCGGCATGGATCAAGTGCAATCGACCATCGCTGCTGTCAGGGTCAGGTGACCATGGGTTGAGCGTGCGCAGCCACAGGACATCCTCGTTCTTTTCGAAGGATTGGATGCGGGCAACGCCAGCGTCCAGGCAGCAACGCGCGAAATAGCCCAGCCCGCCGCAGGTATCCAGCACGGCTTTGCCTGCAGGTTGCACCAGTGCCACTTTGCGGCGTGCATCATCCAGTGGCGATTCCTTTGCGGTGGGCAGCATCTTGATGCCGTCGATCTCGAACGTCGGTACGTCCCATTCGGTAGGCACCAGCTTGATCAGCTTGCCGGCGTAACGCGAAATGGGTGCAAACGCTTCGCCATCGAAGTAGTAAAGCGTGCGTTCCTTGAGTTTGCCGGGGTAGGGCAGGGGTTGCCCACGCCATCGCCAGCCATCGGCATCCAAAGTCACGGTATCCACACTTCGGCCCAGATCAAATGAACCTTGCCAGCTGTTGCTGCCGGCATCACGCGACGCCAGCAGGGCAGTACCGATGGTGTGGGTGAGTAGCGGGATTGGCAAGCGGCGCATGTGCAAATGATACGGGGTGGTGGAGCGCCTGCAGATGGATTCCTTGCCGGAAGGGTGACGCTGGGCGTGACCCGAGGCCAATTCCACTGGACAATAGGGCCATCTGGATCTGCACCGAGAGCTTATGCGTGTCCTTCGTCTTGTTTTGATCGCCCTGATCGTGGCTGTCAGCACGATTGTTCATGTCCTCCCGTTGTTGCTGCTGGCATTGATCAAGGCCGTGGTGCCAGTGCCGCGCTTTCGCACTGCTTGCAACCCGCTGTTGAGCGGCCTGGCCGAAAGCTGGATAGGGGTCAACAACTGGCTGTGGGGCCATCTTACCGATACCCGTCTGCAACTTTCCGGTGACAGCGGGTTTCACTTGGATGGGCACTATCTGGTGCTGGCCAATCACCAGAGCTGGGTGGACATTCTGACCTTGCAAAAAGCCTTCAACCGGCGCATTCCTCTACTGCGTTTCTTTCTGAAGCGGCAACTGTTTTGGGTGCCATTGCTGGGGCTGGCATGGTGGGCACTGGATTTCCCGTTCATGGGCCGCTACAGCCCCAAGCAAGTGGCCAGGAACCCGGCGCTGGCCGGCCGCGACATCGCCGCCACCCGGCGTGCGTGTGAAAAATTCAGTGCAATCCCGATTGCCATCATGAATTTTGTGGAAGGCACCCGGTTCACGCCCGACAAACATGCCAAACAAGACTCCCCCTATCAGCATCTGCTCAAACCCAAATCAGGCGGGGTGGCCTTCGTGCTGGATGCGATGGGGCAGGGTTTGCATGCCATTTTGGATGTCAGCATCGCCTATCCTGCGGGCAAACCCGCCCTGCTGGATCTGTTGATGAACCGGATTCCCGTCGTGCGGGTGGATGTGCGCCAGCGCGAGATTCCGCAGGATTTCATCGGCGGCGACTACCAAAACGATCGCGAATTCCGGGTGCGCTTCCAGCGCTGGATGAACGCGGTATGGCAGGATAAAGATGCAACGCTGGATCAATTGCTGACCGAGCCGGTAATTTGATCGATGTCAACCCGTGACCCGCAATATCGTTCACCATTGAACTATCCACACTTGGGGCTCACCGCATGAATGCCATCACATGTCCGCGCTACACCCCGGTACTGCGTCGCCTGCATTGGTTGATGGCGATCTTGATCGTGCTGGCCTACGTGCTGATCGAGCAGCGCGGCATCTTTCCCCGCGGCAGTGGTGGCCGTGTTGCGATGATGCAGGGGCATTTCTGGGTGGGCATCAGCATCTTCCTGCTGGTTTGGGTTCGGCTTGCCACCCGCTTGCGTGGCGGTGCGCCGGCAATCACGCCGCCGCTGGACAAAATCACCGGTCTTGTTTCGAAATTGATGCACTTGGCGCTGTACGCCTTTTTCATCGTGATGCCGCTGCTGGGTCTGGCCACGGTTTGGACCGATGGCAAGGAGATCCTGATTCCGTTTACCGGCATCGCGCTGCCGGCACTGTTGCCGGAAAACGAAGCGCTGGCACACCAGCTGGAAGAATTGCACGGGACCATCGGCGAAGTGTTTTACTGGGTCATCGGTGCACACGTCCTGGCCGCACTTTGGCACCACTTTGGCCGTCGTGACGACACCCTCAAGCGGATGCTGTGATCACGCCGGACTTGATTCCGGTCAAACCACCGGCGCCGGGTTGCGCGCACACTGCAGGGCAGTACACAGCGCTGCCGGTGGCATTGGAAAGCTCATGGAATACCGCATACAGCTGGTCACGCCAGTGACCCAGATCACTGCCGTTGATACGGCCATTCGCGAGTTGGATCCGGCAGCCTTCATCGACCAAGACCCCGCAGATGGTTGTCTGCGGGTGACCGCTTGGCTCAGCGCGGAGGATCTGTCCACAACGCTGGCGCAAGCCGGCTTTCCAGCGCGCAGCGTCGCCTTGCAGCCTTCGGTCTGTTGCGGTGATTGCAGCGGCTAACGCTGCGTTCACGGTTGGGCTTGTGTATCCCGATGTCGCCCCTATACTGCATGGGTCAGCGACAACGACGTTCCCGGGGGTGTACTGGCTTCGACGGGGGTAGCGAAATCGCACGACGCATGCCGAGGGGGTAGCTTTCCTCGTAAATCCAGCTGCAAAACTTTAGTTGCCAACGACGACAACTACGCTCTGGCCGCTTAAGGCCTAGCCCCGAACCCACTTGTGCCTGTGCTCGTGGATGTAGGGTCATCATCACAGGATAGGCTCCGGCGGCGACCCGCCAACCGGATCCAAAATTTAGCGGGTGTGGATGACGGCGTGCTTCGCACGGTGTGTTGCCGGTATCCGAGATCAAACACCGAGCTAAGCATGTAGTGCCGGGCATGGAGCATCTTCGGACGCGGGTTCAATTCCCGCCACCTCCACCA
>DAORUL010000042.1:0-3836 GCA_035433165.1 Thermomonas sp.
TTGTCGGCATTGTCCGGCAATGAAGCGCGCCAACTGGGGGCGGCCAAGGCCGCGTTGAATGCCGGCAGCGGCTTGTTGGCGGCCGAGCTGGGCGCACGCATTGGGCTGGACAATGCCGGCGTGAATGAATCCCGCGCCTTGGGTGGCGATGTGCTCAGCGTGGGCAAATATTTATCGCCCAAACTGTACGTGGGTTATGGCGTCTCGCTGCTGGGCACCGGTCAGGTGATGACGCTGAAATATCTGTTGCGCAAAGGCTTCGATATCCAGATCGAATCATCCACCGTCGAAAACCGGGCATCGCTGAACTGGCGCAAGGAAAAATAGCACCGCAACAAGCGGAGCAAGCTGCGCGAAATAGCCCACGCATGCGACACTCCTGCACGGGGATTCGCCAGTGTTTGAACAGTGCGGAGACATGTGATGGCAGCAGTACCTGTGGATGCGCCGGTCACGCAATTGCTGGCGCGTGCCCGCAATGGCGATGCGCAGGCGTTGGGCACCGCCTACAGCGCCGTGTACGACGAGCTCAAGCGCGCCGCCCGTGCGCAGCTGCGGCGCATGCGCGATGGCTTTCAAACCACCGCACTGGTGCACGAGGCATATTTGAAGCTGGCCAATGGCGCGGATCTCAAAGCGGTGGATCGCAATCATTTGCTGGCGTTATCGGCACGCGCCATGCGTCAGGTCCTGGTGGACGATGCCCGTGCGCGCAAAGCGGACAAACGCGGCGGCGGGCAGGACGCGCTCACCCTGAGTGCAGCACAGGGCAGTGGCGAGGCGGCTGCGGTGGAAGTGCTGGCACTGGATGAATTACTCACCGGCCTGCACAGCCTGGACGAGCGTGCCGCGCAGATTGTGGAGCTGCGTTATTTCGGCGGTTATGAAGAATCCGAAATCGCGCAGTTGCTCGACATCAGTGAACGCACCGTGCGCCGCGATTGGCGCAAGGCGCGCGCTTTTTTATTGGCGGAAATGCGTAGCTAAGCCGTCCAGTGGTCTCAGTGCGCCACCCGTGCGCCTTTCAGATGCGCCACGCCATCGACCACGTCGGTCCAGGCCAGCCATACGCCGCCGGCATCCACCGCCAGCTTGGGGTAGCCGCTGGCCATGCCGCGTGCGCCCAGTTTGGCCACGGCAAACGTCTGCAAGCGTTTGGAGAGATCACGGGTGTAGCGTGCCAACTGCAAGGTTTGCCCGTGTGCATCTTCGCGCAGCCAGGCCACCCATACCTGCTTGGCATCAATGCCCACCGCGCTGCGGCCCAGCACATGGGCACCGGCTTCCACGGTGACGGGCGCCAGGAAGCTATCGCCAGCGTCATTACTCCGCGCCAATTGCAAATGCGGGGTGCCGCCGGCTTCGCTGTACCACAGCACCACCGCGCTATCACCCGATGCCGCCAACGCAGGGCCGGCCACGGGGCAGCTTTCCACTTTCCAACCATCGGCATGCACCGGCTTGGGCGCTGTCCAGGCATTGTTTTCAAAGCGCGCCAGCGCAATATCGCGGACCTCGTCTTCGCTGCGGTCACGCCATGCCAGCAGCGGCCCTTTCGCCGTCATCGCCACGGCGGTCTGGCAGCAGTCGCAGGTGCGTGCATCCACCACCGCATCGGTGCCGCGTTGCAAATCGAGTGTGAACAGATTGCTGCGCAATTGCATCGCGCCCATCGTGTGATGCGCCTCGCTGCCCTCGCCCATCGCCTCCTGGTCGCGCCCGTCCAGCCATGCAATGCCGGCACTATTGCTGCCATTCGGCCAGAGTGCGGCAAACCCGTGTTCGGCCGGTTTGCCATCGCTGTTGACGCGGGTGATCTGGTCCCAGTTCATGCCGCCATCTTTCGAGCGCGCCAGCACCGTGTCGTAGCCCGAGGGGCTGTCGGGCTGGGTTTGCAACCACTGCATCCACAGTGCGCCATCGGGGGTGGCCAGCAGGTGCGGGGTGTCCGCAGCATTGGCCAGCAGTGCATTGCCCACGGCCACGGTGCGCGGTTGGCTTTGCCAGCCGGTGGCTTCGGTGTACGAGGCAAATTGCAAGGCGTTGCGGCGGCCTTGGGTGCGGTTGATCCAACTCAGCAGCACACGTCCGCCGGGTGCGGTCAGCAAGTCCGGCGCCATCGAGCCGGCTTCGGCGGGCAGCACCCAGGTCTGCACGCTGTAGCCGGTATTGGCGGGTTTGCTGGGGGGCGTGTCGCGCTTGCAGCCGGTGAAGGCGGTCAGGGCGATGGCGAGGACGAGCAGGTTGCGAAGTGTCATCGGGCAAGGATACGCCTGCTGGGGATGCGTTCGAACCTTCCGTTGGGGCTGGTTTGAAACCCTCCCCTACATACAAGAAAGCGGCTCGAAATGCCGCGGCTTAAATTGATGTGTCGTGGATGGGGTATTCACTGCGCGGCTCGAAATACCGCGGCTTAAATCGACGTGCCGGGGATGGGGCATTCACTGCGCGGCTCGAAATGCCGCTGCGTGAATGCCCCATCCCCGGCACGTCTGCGTGTTGTTTTGCTGGTAGAGCATTTTATGCCGCACGTTCGCGGCGGGCGCGTTCCAGATGCACCAACAGCAGCGAAATTGCCGCGGGCGTGACGCCGGGGATACGCTGTGCTTGGCCCACGGTTTGCGGTTGTACGCGTTGAAGTTTTTGCAGGACTTCGGCGGAGAGGCCGCGCACGTTGGCGTAGTCGAAGTGGGTGGGGATGGTGGTGGCTTCGTTGCGTTGTTGGCGGGCGATGTCATCGCGCTGGCGGTTTAGATAGCCGGCGTATTTGGTTTCGATTTCCACTTGTTCGGCCACTTTCGCGTCGTCCACGGCGGGGCCGAATTCGGGCACTTGCAGCAGGCGCGAGTAATCGAGTTCCGGGCGGCGCAGCAAATCCAGTGCATTGTTTTCACGGCTGACTGCAATCCCAAGGTCGCGCGCCAATGCGGCGCCCAGCGTGTTATTGGGTGCTGCCCACAGGCCGGACAGGCGTGCGGTTTCGGCGGCCACCGCTTCACGCTTGCGGGAAAATGCTTGCCAGCGCGCCTCATCCACCAGGCCCAGTGCATGGCCAATGGGCGTGAGCCGGGTATCGGCATTGTCTTCGCGCAATTGCAGGCGGTACTCGGCGCGGCTGGTGAACATGCGGTACGGCTCGCTGGTGCCGTGGGTGATCAAGTCATCCACCAACACACCCAGATAGGCTTCATCGCGGCGCAGGGTGCAGGCGTCTTGTTGTTGCACAAAGCGCGCCGCATTCACGCCCGCCAACAAGCCTTGCGCAGCGGCCTCTTCGTAGCCGGTGGTACCGTTGATCTGGCCAGCGAAAAACAGCCCCGCCACCGCCTTGGTTTCCAGCGAGGCCTTGAGCCCGCGGGGGTCGAAGAAATCGTATTCGATGGCATAGCCGGGGCGGGTGATATGCGCGTGTTCGAAGCCGCGAATGCTGCGCACCAGGTCCAGTTGCACATCAAACGGCAGCGAGGTGGAAATGCCGTTGGGATAAATTTCGGTCACCGTCAGCCCTTCGGGCTCGACAAAAATCTGATGGCTGGCTTTCTCGGCAAAACGCACTACTTTGTCTTCAATCGACGGGCAATAACGCGGGCCGATGCCTTCGATCTGGCCGGAATACAGCGGGCTGCGGTGCAGGGCATCGCGAATGATTTGATGGGTGCGCTCGCAGGTGTCGGTGATCCAGCAACTCACTTGCGCGGGTTGATCTTTATTGCTGCCCATGAACGACATCACCGGGCGTGGGTCATCGCCGGGTTGCTCGCCCATCACCGAATAATCCAGCGTGCGGCCGTCAATCCGTGGCGGCGTGCCGGTCTTGAGCCGGTCCACCACAAAGC
>DAORUL010000042.1:3936-13127 GCA_035433165.1 Thermomonas sp.
GTGCGGCCGTCAATCCGTGGCGGCGTGCCGGTCTTGAGCCGGTCCACCACAAAGCGGCCCTCGCGCAGTTTGTGCGCCAATGCGGTGGCCGGGGCATCGCCCATGCGCCCGGCGGCGTATTGCGTTTCACCGATATGAATTTTGCCGGCCAAAAACGTGCCTGCGGTAAGCACTACGGCAGGGGCTGCGAAGGTCAGGCCGGTTTGCGTGATCGCACCGCGCACGGCGTCATTGACAATCACCAGATCATCGACGGCTGCTTGAAATACGGTCAGGTTGGGCTGTGCTTCCACCGCGCGCCGGATGAAGCTGCGATACAGCGCGCGGTCGGCTTGGCAACGCGTTGCACGCACGGCCGGCCCCTTCGAGGCATTGAGCACGCGCCACTGGATGCCGGCGGCGTCGGCGGCTTTGCCCATGATGCCGCCGAGCGCATCGATTTCCTTGACCAGATGGCCTTTGCCGATCCCGCCAATCGCCGGGTTGCAACTCATCGCGCCCACGGTTTCGATGTTGTGGGTGAGCAGCAAGGTGCGCGCACCGGCGCGGGCAGCGGCCAGCGCGGCTTCGGTGCCGGCATGGCCGCCACCAATCACGATGACATCGAAGGCGTAGAAGGACGGGTTCATCGGGCGATTATCGCGCGCAAATGCGCCTGGGCTGGATTTTGAAAAGTTGGCACGCTTCCTGCTTTATTCACATCAGCACTCGCTGTGGCACGCCGCAAGGTGATGATCGGACTGAACAGGGGCCGATCCTGCGCATAACGAGGACGCTACGAGGGCCGGGTGTCGGGGGACATCCGGCCCTCATTTTGTTTGTGCAGTTTGTGCGGTGGTATTGCGCAAATGCAGCATAACCACGGTTTTGGCACGCATCCACACGCAGGGGGTGGAGAAGTGCCGGTGCCCGCAGGACGGGCGGAACAGGGGGGATCCGGAAAGTCCTGCAAGGCACCGACGCGCGTAGAGTAGCGCGATCTGGCGTGAAGTGACGCAGAAAGTCACAGGCTGGCCCAACTTCGATTCAGCTTGTGCAAACGATCACGTTTTTGTGTTTTCCGTACGAATCGTCGAGAACCGCATTGAAATTGGCGGCGCGCAGTTCCGCGTACACCGCGGCGAATCACCAACCCGCGCGTTAGCATGCGCTGATGAATGTTGCCGATAGCCGCGCCCCGCTTCCCGCGTTTGCCGATGTGCAAGACGCCGCCGCCCGCATCGCACCGCATGCGCATGTGACACCCGTGCTGCACTCGCGCGCGCTGGATGCGAAGACTGGCGCAAGCCTGTACTTCAAAGCCGAACACTTGCAGCGCGTGGGCGCGTTCAAGTTTCGTGGCGCGTGCAATGCGGTGCAGTCACTCACCGCGGCGCAAGCCGCATGCGGGGTGGTGACGCATTCTTCCGGCAATCACGGTGCAGCGCTGGCGCTGGCGGCGCAGCTACGCGGGATTGCCTGTCATGTGGTGGTACCCGACGGTGCGGTGGCGGCCAAAGTGGCGGCGATTGCGCACTACGGCGCACAGTTGCATCGCTGCGCATCGACGATTGCGGCACGCGAGGCGATGTGCGCGCAGGTGCAAGCCACAACCGGCGGCAACAGCGTGCATCCCTATGCCGATCCGCGCGTGATTGCCGGGCAAGGCACCGCCGCATTGGAGTTATTGACTGCGCAGCCTGGGTTGGACGCACTGGTGGTGCCACTGGGTGGCGGCGGCTTGGCGGCAGGCACGGCATTGGCAATGCGCGCACTGGCCCCGCACTGCCGTTTGTATCTGGCCGAACCAGCCGGCGCTGCCGACGGTGCACGCTCGTTTGCTGCCGGTGCGCTGGATCACGACTTCATTCCGGACACCATTTGCGATGGCCTGCGCGGCACCCTGGGTGCGATCAACTTCGAAATTTTGCGTGCCTGCGATGCGCAGGTGTTGACGGTGGACGATGCCCAGACCGTGGCCGCGTTGCGCTTGCTGTGGTCGCGCACCAAACAGCTGGTCGAGCCGTCATCGGCCACCGTATTGGCGGCAGTGTTGGCGCACCCCGCAGTCTTCGCGGGGCGCAAGGTGGGCGTCATTTTGTCGGGCGGCAATCTGGATCTGGACGTGCTGCCGGCATTGCTGGCGGCCGGCTAACGCCCGCGCTCGCTGCGCAGCGCTTGCACGTCGCGCTGATCCCGCGCGGCCTCGTGTGCCACCACCCAGGCAAACAGCGCAATTCCGGCGACCACCAGCAGTCCACCGAACAAGGCTTGCCCATGCGGCCACGGTTCGCCAAGCAACATCACCGCCAGCAGTGCGGCAAAGACCACTTCCGATGCCTGCATCGCCTCCACTGCGCCCAGCGCGCTGGGATTTCTGCGAACCATGCCACTGGCATGGAAGAACAGAATGGTGGCGGCCACGCCGGAGACCAATGCCACCACAAAGATCGCTTCCATTTGCGCAACAGGCGGTGGCCCCGCTTGTGTCCATGCCCATAGTGCCAGTGCCCACCACGCCGGTTGGCTGGCCAAGGTCATCCCGAAGACGCGCTGGGTGGCATTGAGAGGTTCGCCGCGCCGTTCCAAATGCAGCAACAGGCCACGGTTGCCCAGTGGATAAGCAAACGCGCTGACCAGTACGCACGCCAGGGCCAACCATGCGGAAGGCGCCAAGGCCCCATGCGCATTGCCAAATTGCATCAGCAGCACACCCACCACAATCAGCACGCCCACCGCAAACCCGGTACGCGGAATGCGCGCCCGTGCATCGCGATACAGCAGCGGTGCGCACAACATGCCCGCCACCACCGTCATCTGGAAACTGCCGGCCACCAGCCACGCCGGGCCACTGGACGCGGCCACACTGAGCAGCCCATAGAACAGCACAAAGCCGACACCGCTCCAGCCCAGCCATGCGCCCGGCGCGGCGCGGAGCGAGCGCCACACGGGGGCAATACCACCCTGCCAATGCATCAGCGGCAGCAGCAGCGGCAGCATGAACAAGTAGCGCAGCGCGGCAGTCCATGCCCAATGCCCGCCACCCACCGCCACCGCACGGTTGAGCACATAGGTACTGGTGAATAACAGTGCTGCCAACAGCGACAGCCCTACCGCACGGAGTACTTGGTATTGCGCGCTCATCCGCGTCTGCGAATCGGAATTTTCGCTACCGGCACCGCCACCAAATCCGCACCGCCTTCGCGAATCGGCGCACCGGGTTCCGGTGCCCACGCCATCGCGCTGATGATTTCCCACGTGGCCGGCAGTCCCGCCGGTGTGCGATGCGTTTCATAGGCCGTGGCCGCCGCGGCAAACCGCCCGCGCCCGGTCAGGCTGCTGCGGCGGCTGGCCAGCGCATTGGTGGCGCCCAGTGCGCGCAATTCCTGCATCAGGGCCGGTAGCTGCGGGTAGTGGGTGATCTCTTCCTCGCGATCGACCACCGGCTGAAAGAAGCCGGCGTTGACCAGCGCATCGCCCATTCCGGCGATGTCCACAAACGGGCTGACATGCGGCGCGGCATCGGCGTGGGCAAAGGCGTTGCGCAGTTCCCACAAGGTTTCCGGGCCAAACGTGGAAAACAGCAGCAAACCCTGCGGCTTGAGTGCCCGTCGGAAGCCATTGAGCACCGCGCCCAGATCTTCCACCCATTGCAGGCACAGGTTGGAGAAAATCACATCCACACTGCCTTCGGCCAACGGCAGCGCACGCGCATCGGCACACAAGGGCTGCGGTACTTGCACAAACGGGTTCCAGCGTTTGGAGGCGGCGCGGGTGTGTTGCAACATCGGCAGCGCCAAATCCATCGACACAATCTGTGCTTTGGGCCAGCGCTTTTGCAGCGCCACGCTGGCCGCACCGGTACCGCAACCCAAGTCCAGCACCCGTTGTGGCGGCTTGCGCGCCAGTGCCGGGTCATCCAGATACTCCAGTGATTCCAGCAGCCGCGCCTGTGCATTGCGCTGCACATGCGCGGCAGCGTCATAACTGGCTGCTGCACGCGAAAACGCGCGGCGTACTTGCTTGGTATCAAATAGCGAATCGTTCATCAGGAGGGCTTCAATGACGCGTGGTCGGCGCTTGCAAGAAACGCCATCAATGCGTCTGCCACTGCGTTTGCATGGGTCAGGAATGGCGCATGCCCGGCATGTTCTATTTGCACGAATTGCGCCAACCGGGACTGTGCCGCACTGGCCTGCATCGCCGCCGGATTGACCAAGCGGTCACGACGGCCACCGAGCCACAGGCTGGGCACCGCCAGTGCCGGTAATGCGTCACGCAAATCACTCTGCTCCAGCAGCTGCAAGCCTTCCGCCAACACCCGGGGTGACGGTTCGCCACGCGTCAGCACCGCATCGCGCAGCAGCTTGAGTTCTTCGCGCATATGGTCAGAGCCAAATGCTTCCAGTGCGATGAAGCGGTCAATCGTGGCGCGCCAATCACTGCGCAGGCCGGCTTCGAAACCGGTGAACACGTCACGCGCCATGCCGTGTGGCCAAGTGTCACTCAGCACAAACTTGGGGGTGGCGCACAGCATCGCCAGTGCCGGCACACGCGCCGGTTGCGTGGCGGCCGCATGCAGTGCCAACAACCCCCCCAGCGACCAGCCGCACCACGGCGCAGCTGGCACTACCGCCATCACCGCCTGCACGCAGGCATCCAGCTGCAAGGGCACGCCGCAATCACGGTTATGCCCGTGGCCGGGCAGATCCACCACGTGCAAGGTGTGGTGTTCACGCAGCGCTTGCACCAAGGGCGCGAAAATACCGCCGTGCATCGCCCAGCCGTGCAGCAACACTAGAGGGGGGCCGTGGCCTGTGATGTCAACGGACAGTTGGGTCATGATGGAGTTTTGCGTTGCAGCCAATGGCACAAATACCAATGGCGCAACAGCGTAGTTGGCCGATGAATGTAAACGCGCATTATCGCAAGAACCCCGTGCTGCTTGCCGAGCCCAGGATGAATCCGACATGGAGAGGATGTGATGACCACACTGCCGTTGACCGACCCGCAGTTGTTGCGCCAACAAGCACTGATCGCCGGCCAATGGCGCGATGCCAGCAATGGCGGCACCTGCGAAGTGCGCAACCCCGCCACGGGCGCGCTGCTGGGTACGGTTCCCGACATGGGTGCGGATGAAACCCGGCGTGCAATCGATGCCGCGCATGCGGCGTTCCCGGCGTGGGCAAACAAGACCGCGAAGGAGCGTGCGCAGGTGCTGCGCCGCATGTTCGATCTGATGTTGCAGCATCAGGACGATCTGGCCATGTTGATGACCGCCGAGCAGGGCAAGCCGCTGGCGGAGGCGAAGGGTGAAGTGCTGTATTCGGCTGGCTTTCTGGAATGGTTTGGCGAACAAGCCAAGCGCATGGACGGCGACACGATTCCCGGCCACACCGGCGGCAATCGCATCCTCACGTTGCACCAGCCGGTGGGTGTGGTGGCGGCGATCACGCCGTGGAATTTCCCTTCGGCCATGCTCGGTCGCAAGCTGGGCCCGGCGCTGGCAGCGGGCTGCACGGTGGTGTGCAAACCTGCAATCCAAACCCCATTGTCGGCGCTGGCGCTGGGCGTGATTGCCGAGCGCGCCGGCCTGCCGCCGGGCGCGCTGAATATCGTCACTGGCCGCGATGCGGCGGCGATTGGCACGGAAATGACAACACATCCGAAGGTGCGCAAGCTCAGCTTCACCGGCTCAACAGCGGTGGGCAAACGCTTGATGGCACAGTGCGCCGAGGGCATGAAACGGGTGTCGCTGGAACTGGGCGGCAATGCGCCATTCATCGTGTTTGAGGATGCGGATTTGGATGCCGCAGTGGCCGGTGCAATTGCCAGCAAGTACCGCAACACCGGGCAAACCTGCGTCTGCGCGAACCGCTTGTTCGTGCAGGATGCGGTGTACGCCGCATTTGCGGAAAAACTGGTGGCCGCTGTGCGTGCGCTGCGCGTGGGCGATGGCTTGCAAGGCCCCACCGAGCAAGGGCCGTTGATCGACGCCAAGGCATTGGCGAAAGTCGAGCAGCACGTTGCCGATGCCACGGCAAAAGGCGCGCGCATTGCAATCGGCGGCAAGCGCCATGCGCTGGGTGGCACCTTCTTCGAACCGACCGTGCTCCTCGACGTTGCTGATGACATGTTGATCGCACAGGAAGAAACCTTCGGCCCGGTTGCGCCACTGTTCCGTTTCAACAGCGAAGAGGACGTCATCGCAATGGCCAATGCCACCGAGTATGGGTTGGCCAGCTATTTCTACACGCGAGACCTGGCGCGCAGTTGGCGCGTATCCGAAGCACTGGAATGCGGCATGGTCGGCATCAACACCGGGCTGATCTCGACCGAAGTTGCGCCGTTTGGTGGCGTCAAACAATCCGGTGTGGGCCGCGAAGGCTCGAAGCACGGCCTCGACGATTACACCGAGCTGAAATACATCTGCGTGGGTGGGGTGTAGCTGCGCGCCAACGCATCCAGCAGGCCGTCAATCTGCTGCGCGGTATGCGCGGCCGACAAGGTGATGCGCAGTCGCGCGCTGCCTTCCGGCACGGTGGGTGGGCGGATCGCACTGGCCCAATAGCCGGCCGCTTCCAATGCTGCAGACAGCGCCAACGCATCCGCATCCGCACCCATCAGCAGCGGTTGGATGGCGGTGTCTGACGCCATCAGCGGCAAGCCCAACTGCGCCGCGCCCAGGCGGAACCGGGCGATGTTGGCATGCAGTTGTGCGCGCAAGGCATCGCCCTGTGCCGACTGCACCACCTGCACTGCAGCGCGCGTGGCGGCGGCTTGCATCGGTGGCAGCGCGGTGGTGTAGATACCGGGGCGTGCGGTTTGCAACAAGTGTTCGATGAGCTCGTCCGTGCCCACCACCGCTGCGCCCACACCACCCAACGCTTTGCCGAAGGTGATCAAGCGTAGTGGCGCGTCCTCCACGGCAAGCCCTGCGGCGGCAATGCTGCCGCGCCCGTGTGCGCCCAGCACACCGGCACCGTGCGCGTCATCGACATACAACAACGCATCGTGTGCGTGCGCCACGGCGGCCAACTCGGCCAGCGGTGCCACGTCGCCATCCATCGAAAACACGCCATCGGTGGCCAGCACCGCTACCGCTTGCGCATCCCCGTGCAACTGGCGTGCAGCGGCCTGCGCATCGGTGTGCGGGTAGCGTCTGAGCGTGCAGCCAGACAGCCGCGCACCATCAATCAAACTGGCGTGATTGCGCTTGTCTTGCACGCACACATCACCCTTGCCCAGCAGCGCTTGCAGCACCGCCAGATTGGCCAGATAGCCGCTGCCGAACAGCAGTGCACGCGGTGCTTGCTGCCACCTTGCCAACGCGGCTTCCAACCCGGCATGTTCGGCGCTTTGGCCACACACCAGATGCGAGGCGGTACTGCCCGCACTGGAGGCCGCATGCAGCGCGGCAATCACTTGCGGGTGTTGCGACAGCCCCAAATAATCATTGCTGCAAAAGTTCAGCAGCGTGCGGCCATCCACCACGCACTGCACCCCTTCCCGCTGCGTCACCACACGGCACACCCGCGTGCGCTGCGCAGCGCGACGCGCCTCACGCAGCGCCGCAATGCGCTGGCTCAGCAGCCGCTGCATCCGCAGCCGCAGCCATCTTCCGGCGCACGTTGCGACGCGCCACCACAGCAGCCAGCGGCTTGTTCCTTGACGATGGTCAGATTGACCACGCCACCACTGCAGCCACAGGCACCACTGCCACAGCCGCCGTCGTTGCCAACGATGGTGAGACCGGGGACATCGTTCAGTGCGGTTTTGACTTCCTCCATCACCATGGCGCGCAATCCCAAGCGTTCGAACAGGGCATTATCGCGCTCGGTGTCGGGGTTGCCGGTGGTGAGCAATTTTTCGCCATAGAAAATGGAGTTGGCACCGGCGCTGAAACACAACGCCTGCAACTCATCACTCATCTCGGCGCGGCCTGCCGACAACCGCACCATCGAGCGCGGCATCATGATGCGCGCCGCTGCGATGGTGCGCACGAATTCAAACGGGTCCAACTCCACCGTGCCGTGCAGGGGGGTACCTTCCACCTGCACCAGCCGGTTGATCGGCACCGAATCCGGATGCGCCGGCAAATTGGCCAGCGTCATCAGCAAGCCGGCGCGCTGACGGCGTGATTCGCCCATCCCCACGATGCCGCCACAGCAGGTTTTCAGGCCGGCATCGCGCACCTGGGTGAGGGTGTCGAGCCGGTCTTGCACCTCGCGGGTGTGGATGATGTCGCCGTAAAACTCGGGGTCGGTATCCAGATTGTGGTTGTAGTAATCCAGCCCGGCCTCTTTCAAGGCCAGCGCCTGCCCGCCACTGAGCATGCCCATGGTGGCGCAGGTTTCCAGCCCCAATGCTTTCACCTCACGGATCATCGCCGCCACTTTGGGGATATCGCGGTCCTTCGGGCTACGCCATGCCGCGCCCATGCAAAAGCGCGACGCCCCGGCTGCCTTGGCTTGCCGCGCCTTGGCCACCACATCCTCCACCTCCATCAACTTGGAGGCCTCCACCCCGGTGTGATAACGCGCTGCCTGCGGGCAGTAGCTGCAATCTTCCGGGCAGCCGCCGGTTTTCACCGACAACAAGGTGGACACCTGCACTTCGCAAGGGTCGAAATGCAGCCGGTGGGCGGTGGCGGCGCGGTACAGCAAATCCGGCAGCGGCAGTGCCAGCAAGTCTTCGACTTCGCTGCGCGACCAGTCATGGCGAACGGGGAAAGCACTGACGATTTGCATGGGGGTTTTCCGACAGACAAGCCAAAGACAAGTGCGCAGTCTGGAATGCATGGACGCCACCGTCAACCAAACCGCCACCAGCAAAGTTGACGGACACCCGCACGCACCACTGGGCTGGCTGCTGCCACCCCGCTGCGTGGTGTGCGGGGATGCCGGCATGTCGGCGCGCGATGTGTGCGCGTGCTGCCATGCAGACTTGCCTTGGCAAGGCCCGGCCTGTGGGCGCTGCGCGCTGCCGCTGCCCACCACCGGCATCTGCGGGCACTGCCTGCAACAGCCCTCGCCTCTGGATGCGGTGCATGCGGCCTTCGATTACAGCTTTCCGTTGGACCGGCTGCTGCCACGCCTGAAATTCCACGCCGATTTCGCCTGCGGCCGCGTGCTGGCGCAATGCATGGCCGAACGCTTCGCCGCATTGCCACGGCCCGCCGCCATCGTGCCGGTGCCACTGCATCCTGCGCG
>DAORUL010000043.1:0-12784 GCA_035433165.1 Thermomonas sp.
TGGCGCAGGTGCCGGAGTCGCGCTATTTGAAGGCGGTGTTCTGCCGCGTGCTGGACTAACGGCGGCCTGCGCCGATGCGGCTGCTGATCGTCGAAGATTCGCAAACCTTGGCGGAGAGTCTGCGGGCCACCTTGGAGTCAGAAGGGCACGCCTGTGACCATGCCGCCGATGGTGCAGCGGCGCTGCGTTTTATCGCCAGCAATGCCTATGACTTGCTGGTTTTGGATTGGATGTTGCCGGGAGTGGATGGTCTGGGGGTGTTGCGTGCGCTGCGTGCCGCGCAGGCACCCACGCAAGTGTTGATGCTATCGGCACGCGATACCGTGGCCGACCGCGTGGCCGCGCTGGATGCTGGGGCAGATGATTATTTGAGCAAGCCCTTTGCCTTGGACGAATTGCTGGCAAGGGTGCGCGCACTGGCGCGACGCCCACGTGACGGCGGCACGTCGCTATTGCACTGGCAAGCCTTGCAAGTGGATACGCACGCCCGCCGTGCACGCTGGCAGGGCCAGGACATGCAGCTTTCACCCAAGGAATATGCGTTGCTGGAATTGTTGCTGCGGCAGCGCGGCAAATTATTCACCCGTGCTGCGATCTTCGATCGGTTATATGACAGTACCAGCGAAGCGTCCGACAAAGTGGTCGAAGTCATCATCAGTACCCTGCGCGGCAAGCTGCATAAAGCCGGGGCACCCGACCCCATCGCCACACGTCGTGGATTTGGCTATGTCATCGAATAAACCGCACCGGTGGTCGCTGCGCACGCGCCTGCTGTGGCAATTGGTGCTGGCCATTGGCGTGTTGCTGGGCGGGTTGTTTTTGACGTTGGATGCTTTGGTCGATCGCGCCATGTTCCAACAGTTGGATCAAGTGTTGTCGTCGCGGGCGGCATCGCTGGCACGGCAACTTCAGAATTCCGACGAACCGCTACCGGCGGTATTGCCGGCGTGGGATATCGCAGGGCACACCGAGTTTTTCGCTGTTTACGATGTGCGTGGGCGGTTGCGGGCGGCATCGATCAACAGTGGTCGCACCCCATTGGCCTTGCCGGCAACCACGGCGCGTTCGGGGAATGTGTTGTTACCGGATGGGCATCGCGGCCGTTATCACGTGGTGTTGCTGCAACGTGGTGCCTTCGCCAAAGGCAGGCTGTTGGTAGCCACCGAGCGCGAAAGCTGGGATAGCACCGAGCGCCGCATGCACGGGGTGCTGTTGCTTGGCATCTTGGCGGCGGTGATCGCTGCGGTATTGCTGTGCTTGCTGGTGGTGCGGCAAGCCTTTCGCACGATTACCCGCGAAGCGCAGCGTTTGCCGCAGGATGGGCCGCCTGTGCAGGGCGCACTCAACGAAACCCCGCAAGAGTTGCAGCCGTTTGTTGAGGCCGCACACGCAGCGTTGCGCAATTCTTGGGCCATGGCCGAACGCGAACGCCGCGTGTCGCGCAGTGTGGCGCATGAGCTGCGCACACCCGTGGCGGAAATCGCCGCCGTCACCGAGCTGGCGCAGAACCAACAAGATGCGGATGTGCTCAAGCGCGCACTGACCACCGTGCACGCCACCAATGTCCGCATGCAGCGCGGGATTGAAGCGCTATTGGCGTTGGCGCGGTTTGAGTCTGGGCAAGAGCCGCCACAAACCGATCCCTTGGACGCCGCCGCGTTGCTGCGCCAGTTGGCAGCATCACTGGCGCAGCCACGCTTGCATCTGCAATTGCCAGCAGAGGCGTGGGTGGTGTGCGATGCCGGCATGCTGGAGCGCATCGCGGCCAATCTGCTGCACAACGCGTTGGAATACGGTGATGCCGATGCACCGGTGCAATTGGGCTTGCAGTTGGATGGCGGCTGGTGGCTGCACGTGCGCAACCGCGCAAGTCATTTGCGTGAAGAAGACGTCCGCCACTTTGGCGAGCGCCACTGGCGCGGGCAGTGCGATGGCGACCCCCAACATGCCGGGCTGGGATTGGCCTTGGTCCTGGCGATGGCGCATGCATTGGGCCTACAGCTGCATTTCGACTTGCACGCAGGTGAATTGCAAGCGCGGTTGGGGCCAATCCCGGCGCTGTAAATTGACTCCGAAGTATCCGTACATGCTGTGTTGACCAATCTTGAAAACCACAATATCTTGTGTTGGTTGGTACCGGCTTCGATGCGATCGTCAGGCCGGTTTAAAAGGGAATCCGGTGCAAGTCCGGAACTGCCCCGCAGCGGTAAGTGGAAACGACCGGCGTCAATGGCACTGGGGGTAACCCCGGGAAGCGGCGCCCAGTAGGCGGGGACTCCCCACGTCCACAAGTCCGAAGACCTGCCAGCACACCGGGCTTGCCCGGTCGCAGCTGTTGCGACAGCCGTGACTCAGCATGTCGGTGCGGGTGGCCGCTTCCGCGGGGAAGCGCGTCGCGATGCGGGCAACTATGCCCGTGGCGTGCGCGTTTGCCGTGTCAGCGACAACCCCTTGGCCCTGCGCGCGGGAGCAGGCACTTGGTCAAGAATCGCCGCGTACGACGCTGCGGTTCCCGGTGGGGACACCTCATGCTGCAAACCATCATCAAACGCGACGGCCATGTTGAGCCGTTCACCCCTTCCAAACTCAACCAGTGGGGCCAGTGGGCTGCGGCCACCTTGGGCGATGCCGTGGATTGGCCGTCGGCGGTGCTAGACACCGTGTCGGCGATGTCCGACACCGCCAATTCACGCGAGCTGCAACAACAGCTGATTCGCACCTGCCTGAACTTTGATACCTGGTCGTACAACCGCATGGCCGGCCGCCTGTACGCCACCTTGATCCGCAAAGATCTGTATCGCAATGACCGCCCCACGGTGCTCGCCTTGCATCGCAAATTGCAGGCGCTGGGGTTGATGGAAGTGTTGGCCTATTCCGATGCCGAATACGCGCAGGTCGAAGCACTGATCAACCACGAGCGCGATTTCGATTACGCGCACTATCAACTGCACACGCACCTGACCAAATACGCGATTGCTGACCGTGTAAACGGCGTGCAGTTCGAATCACCGCAGTTTATTTACATGCGCATGGCGATGGCGCTGGCGGTGGACCAGCCGGCCGCACGCCGCATGCACGATGTGGCTTGTTTCTACGAGCATCTTTCCAACAACCGCATCAACGCGCCCACACCCAACCATGTGAACCTAGGCACACCGCTGCGCGGCTACGCCAGTTGTTGCCTGTACACGGTGGATGACAATGCGCGCTCGATCGCGGTGGGCAACCACATCGCCAACACCATGACCTACATGAGTGCCGGCATCGGCGCGCATATGCAAACGCGCTCGGTGAATGACCCGGTGCGTGGCGGGGTGATTCGGCATCAAGGCAAACTGCCCTACTACCGGGCGCTGGTGGCCGAGGTCAAATCCAATTTGCAAAACGGCCGTGGCGGTGCTTGCACCACCTACTTCTCGATTTTTGACCCGGAAGTGGACGTGCTGTTGCGGCTGAAAAACCCGATGTCCACCGAAGATAAAAAAATCCGCGGAATGGATTATTCGTGGGGCGGCAATCGCTTTTTTGCACGCAAGGTGGCGCGCAACGAGGATGTGTTCTTGTTCAATTGCCACACCGCGCCAGCCTTGCAGGCCGCGTTGTACAGCGCCGACGAGGCGCACTTTGAACAGTTGTATGCCAAGTACGAACAAGACGACACCTTTGCAAAAACCTGGGTCAATGCGCGCGAGCTGTTGATTACCGCCAGCAATGAATGGAACGAAACCGGCCGCATCTACGAGCACAACATCGCCGAGATGAACCGCCATACGCCATTCAAGGACACCATTTTTTCTTCGAATCTGTGCGCGGAAATCGCGTTGCCGACCAAGCCGTATCAGCACATCACCGAGTTGTACGCAGATGATGCCGACACCGGTGAGGTGGCCACTTGCAACTTAGCCGGTATCTGCGTGGACAACATCACCTCGGAAGCGCAGTACGCCGAAGTGGCCTATTACGCGCTGTTGATGATCGACAAATGCATCCATCTAGCGCATTACGAACTACCGCAGGTGGGCATGACGTCGCGCAATCGTTTGAATGCCGGCGTCGGCATTTTGGGCTTGGCGCATTTGATGGCCAAACACGGCCAGCGCTATACCGAGACCGCAGGCAAACAGTTCATCCACAACGTCGCCGAGCGCCATTACTACCACCTGCTGCGCGCCAGCCTGCAATTGGGCAAAGAGCTGGGCAATGCGCCATGGATGCACAAGACGCGCTGGCCCGAAGGCTGGTTGCCGCTGGATACCAGCAACCGCAATGTCGAAAAAATCGCCACCTTCACCACGTGCTACGACTGGGAAGCGCTGCGCAGCGAGATCGTCGCCAATGGCGGTATTCGCAATTCGGTGTTGGTGGCGCATATGCCTACCGAGACCTCGGCCAATGCCTCGGGCACCACCAATGGCCTGTACCCAATCCGCGAACTCACCTTGATCAAAACCGACAACCACCGCGTCAATTATTGGGCCGCGCCGGATGGCGACCGCTTGGGCGAGGCGTATCAATCGGCGTGGGACATTCCAGCCAAAGACATGACCGAGCTGTACGCCATTGTGCAGAAGTGGACCGACCAAGGCATCTCCGCCGACTTCTATCGCAAGGTGATTGGTGATGCCTCGATTGAATCCACCGAGCTGATCAGCGACTACCTGTATCGGGTCAAGTTGGGACTGAAATCCAAGTACTACATGAACCAGAAAACCTCAGCGGGTATGCGCCAATTGGAATTGAACATTCCCAAAGCACGTCCCGAGGAACTGGCCGCCGCCGAACACGACAGCGATTGCGAAGCCTGCACACTGTAAGGACATCCGATGACCGATACCGTCTTCAATTACGCCAAAACTGACTATCAAAAACCGTTGCTGCTGCTGGGTCAGCGGCAGGGGTTGTTCGATACCGTCAACCGCCACTATCCGGCGATCTGGAGGCTATACAAAGCACAAAAATCGCTGGATTGGGACGAAAACGAATTCGACTATTCCTCGTGCAATGCCGATTTCAAATCGTGCTCGCGCGGCACCTACGACATGATGATCAAGACGCTGGCTTGGCAGTGGGAAGCCGACAGTGTGGCCTCGCGTGCGATTGCGCCGGTGCTGGCACCGTTCATCACTTCATCCGAGTTGTGGGCGGCGTGGCAGCGGGTGTCCGACAACGAAGTGGTGCACGCGGCCACGTACTCGGAAATTGTGCGCAATTCGTTTGATGACCCATCCGTCATTCTCGATGAGATCCTGCGCGTGCAAGCGGCGCACGACAGGCTGAGCTGCGTGGCGCGGGCGTTTGCCGATGGCTACGAGACCTCACACAAATACGCCATCGGCCAATTGCCCAATGACCAAACCACCTATAACGCGGTGTTCATGACCATCGTCGGGCTGTTCTGCATGGAGCGGATTCAGTTTTTGGCCTCGTTCGCGGTGACTTTCGCCATTTGCGACACCGGGCTGTTTCAGCCGATTGGCAAGGCCATCCAGAAAATTGCGCAAGACGAGTTGGAAATCCACGCCGAGCTGGACCGTGCGGTGCTCCTGAATGAACTGTCCACCGAACGCGGGCAGACCGCGTTTGCGCAATGCCATGACGCAATCCAAGCCTTGATCGAGGAAGTGATCGACAGCGAACTGCGCTGGATCGATTACCTGTTTTCCGATGGCCGCGAACTGGTGGGCATGAATGCCGACCGCCTGTCGGCATGGACGCTGTATTGCGCCAAAGATGTGTATCAAACCCTGGGCCTTGCCAGCCGCAAGCATGCGCTGCCCGCCAGCAATCCGCTGAAGTTCATGGAGAAGTGGCTGAACATCAGCAAGACCCAAGCCTCGCCGCAAGAACAAGACATCGCCGCATACAAGGTTGGGGTGATGCGTCGCACCGACCAAGACGTAGTGTTTGACGACGACTTCTAAACCGCACCTATTTCAAGCACAAGGAACCGCGATGCATATCCATATTTACGGCAAAGACGGCTGCGTCAATTGTGAAAAAAGCAAACTGCTGTGCCAGATGCAATCCCTTGATTTCCATTATCACATGGTGGGTGCCGATATCAGCGTGGACGAGCTACACGCCAAGGTCGGCACGCCGGTGCGCAGCTTGCCGCAAATTTTCATTCAAGGTGATGCGGCGCTCACGCATATCGGCGGCTATGAGGCGTTGCGGCAACACTTGCGCCAACAGCATTGAGTTGCTGTAGGGGATCCTAAGCATTCTCAAAGCTTGGTTCGCCAGACTGGCGGCACCCGTAAATTTCACGATGCCGCCATGCCGCGCTTGCGCCTTGTTTCTGCCCGCCGTATCGCCCTGTTGAGTCCCCTCGTGTTGAGCTTGCTGGCCTGTGGCGGCAAGCCAGAGGCTGGCAGCGAGGACAGCAGCCCCAAAGCGGATGCGCAGGGCCGTATCGTGCTGACCGAGGTGCAGCTGAAAAATCTCGGTATCACCCAGGTTGCGGCCACGGCCGCCACGGTGGTGCCGATCACCGGCTTGCCTGCGCACATTACCGCACCGTTGGCGGCCAGCACCGAGGTCACCGTGCCCTATGCTGGCGTGGTGACCCAAGTGTTGGTCGATGAAGGCAGCCAGGTACAACGTGGGCAGCCGATGTTGCGTGTGCAAAGCCGCGAACTGGTGACGCTGCAAGCCGAGTTGGCGCGTGCACGGGCCGAGGCCGGTGTGGCGCAGCAGCAAGCCCGGCGCGATGCAGTGTTGTTCAAGGAAGGCCTGATTGCGCAAGCGCGCACGCAAGAAAGCCGCGCGCGTGCGGCCATTGCCCGCGCCAGTGTGGCGCAGGCCAGTCTGCAATTGACGCAGCTTCGCCCCAGCACGCGCGGGGCGCCGGGGGAGTTTGAATTGCTGGCCCCGCAGGCTGGGCGGGTGTTGCATCGTGCGGTGAAGCCTGGGCAAGCCTTGGCGGCCTTGGCGTCGGCCTTCACGCTGATGACCGGCGATGGTTTGGATGTGGAATTCAACATCCCGCTGGCGCTGCGCGATGCGGTGCAGCCAGGGCTTGCGGTGGAATTGCCGGCCGGTGCACGTGCCAAGGTGATGGCGGTGGGTGGCGATGCCGATGCCGGTGCGCAAGGCCTGCGGGTGCGTGCGCAGGTGCAAGCGGCCAGTGCGCTGCTACCGGGGCAGCAATTGGAAGCCAGCCTGCATTTGCCGGCACCCGTCGGTGCGGTGGTGGTGCCGGCCTCGGCCTTGCTGCAACAAGGTGAGCATCATGTGGTGTATGTGCGGCAAGGACAGGCATGGCATGGCGTGGTGGTGCACTTGCTGGGCGGTGATGCACGCAGCGCGGTGATCGTGGGCGATGGCGTACACGCCGGGGTCAATGTCGCGGGCAGTGGCGGCAACCTGCTCAAGACCTTGGCGCCGGTGGAGTAGGCCATGCTCAACCGCTTGATCGCGTTTTCCTTGCAGCAGCGCCTGCTGGTCTTGCTGGCCGTTGTTGTGCTGGCGGTGGCCGGGTTGCAGGCATATCTGCAATTGCCCATCGACGCCTACCCCGACATCTCGCCGACGCAGGTGAAGATGATCTTGAAAGCACCCGGCATGACCCCGGAAGAAGTGGAAAGCCGGGTGGTGGCACCACTGGAAATGGAACTGCTGGGTGTGCCCAATGCGGTGATGCTGCGCTCCACAGCGAAGTATGCAATTGCCGATATCACCTTGGATTTCAAGGAAGGCACCGATATCTATTGGGCGCGGCAGCAAGTGAATGAGCGCTATGCCGGTGTGGCCGCGACCCTGCCGGCCAGTGTGGGAGGTGGTTTGGCACCAATCACAACACCGCTTTCCGATGTGTTGATGTTCACCATCGAGGGCGCGGGGTTGAGTTTGCAAGACAAGCGCAGCCTGTTGGACTGGACGCTGCGCCCGGCGCTGCGCGCCTTGCCGGGGGTGGCCGATGTCAATGTGCTGGGCGGACAGGCAAAAAGTTTTGTGGTGGTGCCAGACCGCGCCCGCTTGCTGGCCAATGGCTTGCATTTCAGCGACTTGGTGCAAGCCCTGGAGCGCAACAACCGCAACGATGGTGCCGGGCGCATCAATGCCGGTGAAAACGCCGTGGTGGTGCGGGTGGAAGGTGCACTGCAAACAGTGGATGACATCGGCAATGTGGTGGTGAAAGCCGGCATGCCGCCGCTGCGGATCAAAGATTTGGCCACGGTGCGCATCGACGCCATGACCCGCTACGGCGCGGTGACGCGCGATGGCCAGCACGAAGCGGTGCAAGGGATCGTGGTGGCCTTGCGTGGTGCCGATGCCTCGCAACTGGTGCATGCCGCCGTCGCCAAATTGCAGAGTCTGCAGTCCAGCCTGCCGCCGGGCGTCAAGGTGGTGCCGTTTTACAACCGCAGCAGTTTGATCGAACGCGCAGTGGCGACCGTGCAAGATGCTTTGCTGGAAGCCACCGTGCTGGTGGTGATTTTGCTGTTGCTGTTCCTCGGTGAATTGCGTGCCGCCTTGGTGGTGGCGTTGATGTTGCCGTTCGCCGCGCTCTACACGTTTCTGTTGATGCGCTGGACCGGGCAGAGCGCCAACCTGATGAGCTTGGGTGGCCTTGCGATTGCCATTGGCATGTTGGTGGATGCGGCGGTGGTGGTGGTGGAAAACACGGTCACCCGATTAGAGCCGCAGGCTGGCAGCGCGCATCTACCGCACCTGCACCGGGTGTATGCGGCCACCCGCGAAGTGGCCACACCGGTGGCTGCGGGGATGTTGATCATCGTGCTCACCTTCTTGCCGCTGCTCACCCTGGAAGGCTTGGAGGGCAAATTATTTGCGCCCGTGGCAATGACCATTGTGTTTGCCTTGGGCGCGTCGTTGCTGTTGTCGCTGACCTTGGTACCGGTGTTGGCATCACTGTTGCTCAAGCCGCATGCCCATCACGAGCCGTGGTTGATGCGGCAAGTGGTGCGGGTGTATCGGCCGATCCTGGATGCGGTATTGGCCAAGCCCAAACGCGCATTGATCCCTGCGGGCATCGCCTTGCTGTTGGGGGCTGTGGGCTATCTGAGCGTAGGCAAAAGCTTTATGCCGACGATGGATGAGGGCGACATTTTGGTGCAGTTGGCCAAGTCGCCGGCAATTTCTCTGCAACGCTCGTTGGAGTTGGATCTGGCAGTGGAGCGTGCGATCAAAGCCAAAGTGCCGGAAGTGGCGCACATCGTGGCGCGGGTGGGCTCGGATGAATTGGGGCTCGACCCGATGGGCTTGAATGAAACCGATATGTTTTTGCAGCTCAAACCCAAATCGCAATGGCGCAAGCCCGATAAAGCGTGGCTGGCCGATGCGCTGCGCAAGGTACTGGCCGATTTTCCGGGAATGGATACCGGCCTGACCCAACCCATCGAAATGCGCGTGTCCGAAATGTTGACCGGCAGCCGTGGCGATTTGGCCATCAAAATCTTCGGGCCTGACCTGCACGTGCTCGGCACGTTGGCGCAGCGCACCGCCAGTGTGGTGGAGCAGCTGCGTGGTGCGCAGGATGTCATCACCCAAACGACCGAGGGCGTGGATTACCTGCAAGTGGTGATTGATCCGATTGCTGCCGGTCGCAATGGCTTGGCGGTGGCCGATGTGCAAGACGAACTGCGCGCACAGATCGATGGCATGCCTGCGGGGATGGTGTTGGAGTCCAATCGACGCACACCGATACTGGTGCGGGGTGGCGAGGATATCCGTATGTCGGCATTGCGGTTCAAGCAGATGCGCATGGCATTGCCGGGCGGTGGCGAGATCCCGTTGGCGGCCATTGCCACCCTCAAGGCGGGCAATGGTCCGGTAAAAGTGGGGCGCGAACAAGGTTCGCGGTTTGCCCTGGTGCAATCCAATGTCGATGGTCGCGACTTGGTGGGCTTTGTCGATGACGCCAAGGCTGCGGTGGCCAAGGCGGTGCCACTGCCGCCCGGGTATCACATGGAATGGGGCGGGCAGTTTGAAAACCAGCAACGTGCGGCCGCACGCTTGGGCTTGGTGATCCCGCTGGCCTTGGCCGCCATCTTTTTGGTGTTGTTCATGACCTTTGGGTCATTGCGGCAGGCGGTCTTGATCTTGTGCAACATCCCGTTTGCCTTGGTCGGCGGCATTTTGGCGCTGTGGGTATCCGGGCAATATTTGTCGGTACCGGCGGCGGTGGGCTTCATTGCCCTGTTGGGTATCGCGGTACTCAATGGTTTGGTGCTGGTGACCTGCTTCAACCAATTGCACGACAGCGGCCTGCCGATTGCAGAAGTGGTGCGGCGTGGCGCGTTGGCGCGGGTGCGCCCGGTGTTGATGACCGCCAGCATCACGGCACTGGGTTTGGTGCCACTGCTGTTAGCCAACGGCCCGGGTTCGGAAATCCAGCGACCGTTGGCCATCGTGGTGGTCGGCGGTTTGTTGACTTCTACCGCATTGACCTTGCTGCTGCTGCCAATTTTGTACCAGCGGTTTGGTGTTGTAGTCGAAAAGGACGAGGCATGAGCGAACACGTACGCTTGAATGTGGTGTTCTCACCGCGTTTGGAAGCGGCCATCACCGAAGCCCTGGTGGCCGAAGCCGGTCTGCCCGGGTTCACCGTGCTGCATGCGGAAGGGCATTCCAGCGATTTTATGCACGCATCCATTGCCGAGCAGGTGCGTGGCCGGGTGCAGCGGCGCGTGCTGTGGATGTTGTTGCCGCATGTCCAGGTCGAGGCAGTCCTTGCCGTGCTGCGGGCGCAAGTGGATATGCACGAAGTACGTTGGTGGATCGAGCCGGTGCTGGCGATGGGGACATTGGAATGAGGTGGATATTGGGCATGGCGGGGTTGCTGCTGAGTGTGCCTGCATCCGCGCAGCAGTGGTTGCCGCCGCACGACGCGGTGCACCTGGCCATCGATGCACAACCGAATGTGGTGGCGGCGCGCGCGCGTCTGGACGCAGCCCAGGCACAGGCACGCGCGTTGCGCGTGGGTAGCCACGAGTTTCAAGTCACTGTGGTCAGTCAACGCCGCAGCACCGACGAGCTGGGTGGGCGGCAGCGGTTTGCGGAATCTGAAATCGGAATCAGCCGTGCATTGCGCTTGCCGGGCAAGGCACGGTTGGATCGTGACATCGGCGCTGCGGGTATCGACTCCGCTGAATTGCGTTTGGACGATGCCCGCCATCAAGCCGCACGGCTCTTGTTGGAGGACTGGATGGCATGGTTGCGCGCAGCCGAGGCGGTGCAGCGGACAAGCGTGCAACTTGCGTCGTTTGATCAAGAGCAGCGTGTTTTGGTGCGCCGGTTGGCGTTGGGTGATGTCGCGCAAAAAGAAGTGGAATTACTTGAGGTCGAGCGTGCGCAGGCACGAGCGGCGCAACTGGCTGCGCAGGCCGCTTTGGACAGTGCACGGCTGGCGATGCAAAGCGATTTTCCCAGTCTGCCGATTCCCGCACACGCCCCGGATGTGGCCGCGCCTTTGGTGTTACAAGGAACCGCCGAGGCATGGATTGCCCGCATCATCGCGCGCAGCCATGAAATCGGCGCGCTGGAATCAGACGCGCGCGGAGCCGAGGCACGTGCGGCACGTGCGCGAGCCGACCGCATCGCTGACCCCACGCTGGGCCTGCGCCGTTTGAGTGAGCGCGGTGGTGCCGAACAGGTCAATGGCGTGGTCTTGAGCCTCCCCCTGGGCGGGCGTTATCGCAGCGCACTGGCGGCTGCCGAAAGTGCCAATGCGGCGGCACTGCACGGTGATGCCGCTGCGATGCGACGTGACATACAGCATGAGGCAGTCTTGACCGTAACCAGTGCCACCCGCCGATCGGCGCAATGGCAGGCGCAGCGGGACGCACTTGCCGCCAGTGAAGCGGTACTGAAGCGCGTCAAGCGCGGCTGGGAGCTGGGCGAAATTGCATTGTCGGAATGGTTGCTGGTGCAGCGCCAGCACAACCAGATGGTTGGCTTGGAGGCCGCCGCCCGTGCCGATGCCGAGCAAGCAAGACTACGCGTACTGGTGGATGCGCACGATATTTGGCACGATGAATAAGCATGCTGATCTACAATGCCTGACGACTGAATTTTTCGATCGCCGCACATGCAGCTTGAACACCACCATCATCACGAACCCCATCGTAGCCAGCACAGTGGTTGGTTGCGCGCCGCGGTGCTGGGTGCCAACGATGGCCTGATCTCGACGAGCAGCCTGATGTTGGGCATGGCCACCGCACAGGCCAGCCCCGCCACTATTTTGTTGTCAGGGATTGCGGGACTAGCGGCAGGTGCATTGTCGATGGCGGCGGGCGAATACGTGTCGGTGAGCTCGCAAGCAGATGCCGAATATGCTGATATCCGGATCGAGCAAAAAGCCCTGCAGGAACATCCGGAAGCCGAGCTCAACGAGCTCACCCAGATTTATGTCCACCGTGGCCTGGAACCTGCATTTGCACGGCAAGTGGCCGAGCAGCTCACCGCGCATGACGACTTGGCGGCACATCTGCGCGACGAGGTCGGCATCCACGACATGCAGCGTGCCCGTCCGGTACAGGCCGGGTTGGCATCGGCCGGTTCGTTCACCCTCGGCGCGTTGCCGCCGATCCTGCTGGCATGGCTATGGCAGGGCGCAGGCTTGAGTATCGCGATTGTGGTCAGCACCACCGTGCTATTGGCGGTGCTGGGTTATGTGGCCGAGCGCGTTGCCGGCGGTGGCGGCTTCAAGGGTGCGTGGCGGGTTCTGCTGTGGGGCAGCCTGGCGCAGGCCGCCACCGCGTTGATTGGCTGGGCTTTTGGGGTGAGCACGGGCTAAGCCGTCGCAGGATTTGCGACAACC
>DAORUL010000044.1:0-6419 GCA_035433165.1 Thermomonas sp.
AAGTGACAGGAGACACCATCGGAACGCCTTTCCGCTGGAGCGGTGATGAAACCAACTTCTACGCCGCACTTCTTGTTCCCGTGTCGTTCCCCGGCACAAAGATCCCGGTTTATATGCAGGTCGACTTTGGTGCACCCTCTACAATCTTCTATCAACACTCAATTGCAACGCTTCCCGGATTTGGCAAAGCGAATAAACGAGAAAAGTCGGTAGATACCTCGTTCAAAGTCGGGGAAATGACCATAAGTTCTCGCACCTTCGCCGTTATGGATTATGGCAATCCAACAGGCCAACAGCCGGGCACAACAAATATCGTTGGCACCATAGGTACGGATCTGCTGGAGAAGAGAGCGGTGATCGTGGACTTTCGCGCCAACACATTGTCATTTGTTGAGAGACTGCCCGAGTCGAGCTTGACCGCATTCGAATTCAAGAAACGGAAGATAATTATTCCTGCGAAACTGAACGGAAAAGGCACCATCTTGTTATATGACTCGGGAACTAGCGGCTACGAACTGATCACTACTAAGGAAGTCTGGGGGGCCATGAGGAGACCCGGCACAGCAGTAAAAACGGAAAGAGGCAACTCGTGGGGCAAGACTCTTGATGTTTTTACAGCGCCAGCGAATGGTGGCATTAAGATCGGTGCCGTTGAGCTGCCCCTCCACGAAGTCACATACATTGAGGGAATGCCTGAGATACAGAAATTCCTGATGAGAAGGTCAGGCATGAAGGGCATGATCGGCAACAAAATATTTCTCGGGCATCGTCTGCTCGTAGACGCCCGAAGCAGGCAGTTCGGCGTTGAATAGCATCGGTGGGCGCTGCCCGACAATTCGTCCAAGCCAACGCCGCTTCGCGGCGCGAGTTAATTCAGGCATCAGGTGGCCAAGGAGGATTCATGAGTTCCGCACAACAGCTCATTGCAGCTTGCACAACGTTGGTAGCTCTCACCTTGGTGGTCGGGATTCGCATGCTCTCCGTCCGCGTCGCGGAAATGCGGGCCAGAAGGATTCATCCCCAAGCAGTTGCGCTTTCTGCTCACCGTGCGCAAAAGCTTGAAGACTCGCGCGCATCGGACAATTACAACCACCTCCTTGAACTTCCGATCCTCTTTTACGCCCTTTGCCTTGCAGCCATTGCCACTGGCCACATTCCGGCCTGGCTGCCTCCACTCGCCTGGTTGTTCGTTGCCTCGCGTATCGTGCACAGCACCATCCAATGCACCTACAACAAGGTCATGCAGCGGTTTTCGGTCTTCCTGATCGGATTCTTTCTCGTGCCCGCAATGTGGGTGGCTTATGCAGTGTCGTACATTGCCACCTGACAATTCATTCAAGTCGATGCCGCTTCGCGGCGCGGCTTGACTCAGATGCTAGTCCTCACGGGGCAGATGCATGAACCTTGCAACAGTTGAGATCAAGGCATTCGTACCCGCGAGAGACTTCGTCAAGTCGAAGGAATTCTATGCCTGCATCGGATTCGAGATTCCATGGTCATCGGAAGACCTTGCATATGTCCGCAACGGCGACACCAGCTTTCTCCTTCAAAAATTCCACATTGCGGAACACACTGCCAATTTCATGATGCATTTGCTGGTCATTTGCGTTGACGACTGGTATCAACACATCCTCGACTCTGGCGTCGTCGGGAAATTTGGCGTCCGGATTGAGCCGCCGCAAGATCGCCCATGGGGCTTGCGGGACTTCCCACTTGTAGATCCATCCGGTGTGCTCTGGCGCATAGGCCAAAGCATCGCGAGCGCGGACTAGCCATTCGTTCAAGCCGACACCGCTTCAATGCATCGTGTTAACTTTGCGGTATCCTGCTGTTGCGGCATCGGTTGCCAGGTGCGGTGCAGCTTAATTCAGGTATCCGGGCGCGCAGGGAAAGTTCATGAGACTCGTCTTGATTGCCATGCTTGCCGGTCTCGTTGGGTGTGCCACCGCTAAGCCGGAAAACAACGAACGGCCGCTTGCTAACGGAGCCGAGATCGCCCGCTCTGTTGTGCTTTGCCAATCCAACGTCGCTGACCTTCAATCGCGACTCGGTGCACCTAGCCGTGACGGAGTTTTGGGCTCCATGAGGGTGGTGACCTGGGTCGTGGCTTGGGAGCCGCTGGTCAAGTATCTTGGCGTCGTGGCGGATGAAAAGGGAACCGTGGTGGACTTCTATTGGGATCTTCCCTCGGAAGTCGCATGGTCACCCACAAACCGCTGCAAGTAAGCGCAGGCAATTCGTTCACGCCGACGCCGCTTCACGGCGCGGCCCAATTCAGATGTTGGCTGCCTGGATTTGTTTCCAGATCGTTTTGGGAGATTCCAATGACCCAAGCTCCAAAATGGCTCAGTGTCGCCGCCTTCGTCGCATTGCTGTGGAACATCCTCGGCTGCATTGCTTTTTTCGCAGACTTGCAGCTTTCGCCTGAGGATGTTGCAAAGCTGCCCGAGGCACAGCAGGCTCTCTATGCTGCACGCCCCGCTTGGTCAGTTGCCGCCACCGGTATTGCCGTATTGGGCGGGGCAGTTGGCTGTATCGCCCTGCTCATGAAGCGCAAGTGGGCCTTTGTTGTTCTGGTGCTCTCCCTTGTCGGCATCATTGCCCAGGATATTTCGATGTTCCTGCTTGTAAATGGTGCTGCTGTGGCCGGCAACGTTGCCGTCATCTTGCAGGCCATCGTTTTGCTGGTCGGCATCTGGCTTGTTCTGCTCAGTCGCAAGGCGATTGCACGCAACTGGCTGTCATAGCCGGGCGGCCAACAATTCGTTCAAGCCGATGCCGCTTCAAGGCCGCATTTTTCCGCTATGTTGGTTCTTGTTCGCGGCCGCTTGTCTCAGGTGTCAGCTGCATTCCGGTGACTTATGCGCATGTTGTTGGCTTTGGTTGTTGCGTTCGCTCTGACATGGCCTGCTGCGGGCGCGCCTGGCACTTCTCGGTACCCGATGTCGGTCCTTTTTGTCGGAAACAGCCTCACCTACGTGGGTAACACGCCGGCGGTTCTGGATTCCATTGCTGCCGCCAATGGCGCAGCCGTGTCGAGCGACATGATCGTGAAAGGCGGCGCCACGCTTACCCAACGGGTGGCGGACGATTCGGTTGCTCGTGCGCTGGCTGCGAAGCGATACAGCGCTGTGGTCCTGCAGGAGCGCGGCGGAGATCTCATGTGCTCGTTTGGCCCAAGCTCCTGTGCTGACTCCCGGAAGGCCATCCAGGCCATCGCGGCACTCGGCAAGCGGTCCGGAGCCAAGGTGTACCTGCTGGGAACGTACCAGGGCAATCCCGGGGCATCGAAGGCACTGGTTGCGGCGGAATCGGCGGCGGCTACCGAAGCAGGCATTCCGTATGTCGAAGTGTCGGAGAAACTCCAAGCACTTCGCACATCCGCACCGGGCCTTGGCTGGCACGCCCAGGATGGCATGCATCCGGGGCCCGGCCTTGCTCTGCTCAATGCCGTTTCTCCCCATCGGGCTCTGCTTGGCGGGCTACCCAAACCCCGTGCGTTCACGGTGGAGGCGCCGATATATGGCACCACCAGCGGACTGACTGAAGCCTTGCGTAGCGCCGAGGCTCCCGCGCCCCTGACCACGACGCCGCTCCGCATCCATTATTCGGCAGGATCGCTGCGCACGGTGTTGCAAGCGATGGGGGGGTGGTCGGGCCGCCGACAATTCGCCCAAGCCGACGCCGCTTCGCGGCGCGGCGTAATCCAGGTGTCAGGCCAATGTCAGACATGACCGCTGCCGAGAAAACTGAGCTGGCGCTGATTCCTCTCGTTGGCGTAATCGTTTGGCGGTGTGCAGAACACCTTCCGGCAAGGATTGGAATCGGCTTTCTTCTCCTGGCAGTCTCTGTATTGCTGCTATTCCAGGGCCTGATCCGCGATGTTTGGCTGCTCTTCAAGCAGCGCCAACAGTCCCGGAACGGCGTTCGACAAACAGCCTTGTGCATGTGCGTGGAGTCCACCGTTGGGGTGACGGGCGTTGTTGCAGGGCTCATTCTTGCTGGCGCAGCAGCAGACGCGAAAATATTCGTAAGCCAATTGCTGTGGAGTATTCTGGCGGTGGCGGTTCTGGCCGGCGGCTTTGCAATCAAGGACTTCGTCTTCGCGTGGCATCCCTTCCGGCTCCGTCGTGACAAGGATCACGTCAATCTCGTTTTCAGCTGGAGGAAATAACAGGCCTTGGCCTGACAATGCGTTCAACTCGGCATCATTTCTCGGCCGCGATTTTGTCGGCATGTTCGTTCCTGTTTGCAGTCATGCAGCGGCAGGACTTAACTCAGGTGTCAGCGCCTCAAATCATGAAGATCACTGTCCTCATCCTCTCGTTGTTCGTCGCTGGTGCTGCATGCGCAAAAGGCCTGGCGCCCGCGACTAGCCGCGAAATCAACCAATTATTTACCGCACTCGAAAATTCCAGATGCGAGTTCAATCGAAATGGCACCTGGTACAACACGCAGGAAGCAAGCGCCCACCTGCATCAAAAATTTGCGTACCTGCGCAAGCGGGACATGATCGCTTCCACCGAAGCTTTCATTGATCTTGCTGCTTCCAAGAGCAGCATGACGGACAAGCCTTATCTTGTTCGTTGTGGCAATTCGCAGCCAGTGTCCAGCAAGTCGTGGTTTTTGTTGAAGCTCAAGGCATTGCGTGCGTCTCCCGCAGCCGCTGACAATTCGTCCAGGGCGACGCCGCTGCGCGGTGCCGCTTAATTCTGGTGTGAGGTTCCAATAGCCACTGCATGAACGCTCAACAGTTCGGTGATGGCACGGTTCATAAGCTGCCCGCAGATTTCCGTAAGGCCATACAGCTGGATATCGCGGCCGCGAGCCTCTGGGCCGATATCACCCCGTTGGCACGAAACGAATGGGCGGGGGGATTACCCCGCCTGCTGGCCATCGTCGGCTACACGCTGTTCGGGCTGGGGCTGGCGTTCTACGCCACGCCGTCCACCGACGCGGCGCTGTCCAGTCTGCCGATGGCCCAGTCCGGCTCCGGCGCGGGCATCTACAAGATGGCGCCCTCGCTGGGCGCAGCGCTGGGCGTGGCAATCTCCGGCGCGATTTTCACCGGGCTCGGACCGTCGGGCAGTGGCGTGCAGTGGCTGGAAGGCGTGATCACCTTTCAGGGGCGCAGCGACAACCTGGCCATCCGCGAGGCGGCGATGGTCGCGCTGGGCTTCAACCTGCTGATGGTGATGGTGGCGATCGGCTCGATCCTGCTGACCATCCCGGCGGGCAAGCGCGAGAAGTGAGGCAGGGCATGTCCGCGCGTATCCCGCACCGGCTGGTGCAGCAGACAATCCTGTCGAAGCGGCGGCTCAACAATTCAGCCGATGCCACTTCACGTTCGCAATTTTCTTCGGTATGTTCGTTCCTGTTTGCGGCCGTGCAGTGACATGGCTTGACTCAGGTGTCTGGCAACAACAGAGATCATCGTGATCACACAAAAAAGCCCACTGCTCTTCCGAGGCGCCGCGTTTGGCTGGGCAGCACTTGCTGCTTGCACGCTGCTGCTCATTCCTCTCATCGCGATGCAATTCACCCAGGAAGTCCGTTGGAGCATCACGGATTTTGCGGTGATGGGCTTGCTCGTTTTCGGCATGTGCTGCGCCTTCATCCTTAGCGCCAGATTGTTGCCGCGCAAGTACTGGGCGGTAGCTGCCGTCGTTTGCTCGGTCGCATTTCTGCTGGTCTGGGCAGAGCTTGCAGTTGGCGTTTTCACTCGCCTCGGCAGTTGAAATCAAGCAGTGGCCAGCAGTGCGGCTTGTTGTCCACCAATTCGTTCAAGCCCATGCCACCGCACGGCTTAACTCAGGTGTTAGGCCCCATGTTGAACTCCCTAGCGCGTGGCAATAAGCTCGCCCTTGGCACACTTGCGCTAGAGCTGCTTGTCTCGCTTGGCCTGCGGTCAAACACTTTCGGGATCTTTGCCATCCTGGCCATGCCTTTCATTGGCATTACTTGGCTGCCCGCTTCGCTACTGATTCTTTCGGACCTTCGTCAACATCGTCCAAGCCTGTTCGGCTATCTCGTTGCCGTCGCTTGCGGACTTGCTGGCATCGCTTGCGTGGGAATCTGCCTCAAATGGATCGTGCTTGCCGCTGTCATCCGGTGAGGTCTGACAGTTTGTGCAAGCCGACTTCGCTTCATTGCATTGCATCACTGAGCAATCAGAGGTAAGTCCCGACAACCTCTGTTATGAGTTTGGCGGCCGGGCATTTGTCTGCGAAGTTGTCGAACCTGGCAGCCAGGTCCGCATCGTCTACCATGGGCTCATCGCCCGTTCGAAAACTGATTGGGACATTGACGCGGCAGGCGATCGGCATGCCATCGACCGCAATTGGCCGAATCCATTGCGCAATCGCTGCGTGCGAGGCTTTATCAAGCTGCCTTTGGTCGTAATCAAGTTGTTGTGGATA
>DAORUL010000044.1:6519-12662 GCA_035433165.1 Thermomonas sp.
ATATCGGCCAGCATGCCATCGGGCTGCACCGTGGCCTTGAACTCAAATAACAGCGGCTCGGCAGGTGGCGACGTTGTGGATGCTTTCGGCTTGGCGGCCATCGCCCCGCCGATACACGCGGCGCTTGCGATCAACGCCGCACAACTCGCTGTTATCCGCACTTGCTGTACCCGCAATTCAAACACGTTGCGCAGCCATCCATGATCACCAGCGCCTTGGTGCTGCACTTGTGGCACATGCTGGCACTGGGCGGGAAGGTGGCGCCGTCGCCGGTGACTTCGATGTCTTCCGGGTGACTGGCGGCGCTGCTGATGATGTCGCTGCCGACAGTCAGGACTTCAGTGTTTTTTTTTTGGCTCTGTTCGTAGGCGCGGCGCTTTTCGGCAATCAATGCGCGCTGCTGCTCGCTCATCTCCGGGTCGTGCAGCATGCCGATGGATTTCAGATGGTCCTCCACAATGCTGCCGAGCTCGGCCACCAGGGACGGCATGTACACGCCGCCGGCCTTGAAATAGCCGCCGCGCGGATCGAACACGGCCTTCATTTCTTCGACCAGAAACGCCACGTCGCCGCCCTTGCGGAACACCGCGGACATGATGCGGGTCAGCGCCACGATCCATTGGAAATGCTCCATCGACTTGCAGTTGATGAACACTTCGAATGGGCGGCGGTGTTCGTGCTCGGTGTCGGCGTTGAGCACGATGTCGTTGATGGTGACATACATCGCATGTTCCACCAGCGGTGACTTGATTTTGTAGGTCGAACCGATCAGGACTTCCGGGCGCTCGATGCGCTCGTGCATCTGGATGACGTTGTCGATGGCGTCATCGACAGGCGCAACCACCGGTGCGACCGGTGCGGACTGCTTGGCTTTGTCTTCCGGGGTGACCACGGCATAGCCCTTGATTTTTTTGTCGATCCTGACGGTCATGAGCTTGACTCTGTAGTTTGTGTTGTTAGCGGTTTGACGGTGTAACGAGGCGGGATTGCAGGCACCGCGCCCGGACTGACCGGGCGGGCGCCATGACGTTGCATCACTTGCTGGCGGTCTTTCCAGCCGCTTTCTTTGCGACTTTCTTCACTGCCTTTTTTGCGGCTTTCTTGGCGGGTGCCTTGCTTGCCGCGACTTTCTTGGCGGGTGCCTTGCTTGCTGCGGCCTTCTTGGCGGGTGCCTTCTTGACTGCGGTCTTGGCGGGCGCTTTCTTGGCCGGTGCTTTTTTCGCGACAGCTTTCTTCGCCGGAGCCTGCTTGGCCACTTTTTTGGCGGCCACTTTTTTCTTCAAGACAGCGACTTCCTTCTTTGCATCCTTGCTGGCAGTGGTCAGCTTCTTTTTTGTTGCGGCGACTGCTTTCTTGACGGCTTTCCGGGCTTTGGCGACCTTGGTCTTGACCGTCTTTTCTGCGGACTTGGCAGCCTTTTTCGCTTCGGCCACTTTGGTTTTGACTTTTTTCTCGGCGGTTTTTGCTGCCTTCTTCACCTTGGCCACGGTGGCACTGGCACTGCTGGCCACCGCACCGCTCACTTCCGCAACTTTCTCTTTCACAGTTTCAACGGCATCCGACGCCATTGCCGTTACTCCATCTCCATTGCTCATGTGCCCTCCTCATGGGGCGTTGGTGGTTGGGTACAACAACGCGATCCTATACCCGTGAAAGCAACAGGTGTACTGGCGGTGCGAAGAGGCCGTCGAGGCGCTCAGAACTTGCCGTAATAGCCTTCCTTCAGTGCATCGAACAAATTGGCGGCAGTGTGCAGCTCGCCGTCGTATTCGATCTGCTCGTTGCCCTTCACTTCCAACACCTGACCGTCTTCCAGTTCGAAGCGGTAGATGGTGTTTTCAAGGTCGGCCTCTTTCACCAACACGCCCTGGAACGCAGCCGGGTTGAAGCGGAAGGTGGTGCAGCCCTTCAAGCCCTGCTGGTAGGCGTAGCGGTAGATGTCCTTGAAGTCTTCGTATGGGTAATCGGTGGGCACATTGGCGGTTTTGGAGATCGACGAATCCACCCACTTCTGTGCGGCCGCCTGCACGTCCACGTGTTCTTTCGGGCTGATGTCGTCGGCGCTGATGAAGTAGTCCGGCAACTTGGCGGCGGCGTCTTCGGCAAACGGCATCGCCTTGGCATTGATCAGTTCGCGATAGGCCAACAGCTCGAACGAAAACACATCGACCTTTTCCTTGGTCTTCTTGCCTTCGCGAATCACGTTGCGGCTGTAGTGGTGCGCAAAGCTGGGCTCGATGCCGTTGCTGGCGTTGTTGGCCAACGACAGCGAGATGGTGCCGGTAGGCGCGATGGAGCTGTGGTGGGTGAAACGGCAGCCCACTTCGGCCAATTCATCCACCAGGTCAGGCGCCACGCTGGCCACTTGCTGCATGTAGCGGCTGTACTTGGCATGCAGCACGCGGCCTTCGATTTTCTGGCCGATTTTCCAACCGTCCTTGCCCATTTCCGGACGCTTGCGCAGCATCTCGGCGCTGACGTCGAACACTTCATCCATGATCGGCGCAGGCCCTTTTTCCTTCGCCAGTGCAAGGCCGGTTTCCCAGCCGGCCACCGCCATGTCGCGGGCGATGGCTTCGGTGAATTCGCAGGACTGCTTGCTGCCGTACTTCATCTGCAGCATGGTCATGGTGCTGCCCAGACCCAGGAAGCCCATGCCGTGGCGGCGCTTGCGCATGATCTCGTCGCGCTGCTGCTGCAGCGGCAGGCCGTTGACCTCCACCACGTTGTCCAGCATGCGGGTAAACACGCGCACCACTTCCTTGTATTCCTCCCAGTCGAACGTGGCCTGGTCGGTGAACGCATTGCGCACGAACTTGGTCAGGTTGACCGAGCCCAGCAGGCACGCGCCATACGGCGGCAACGGCTGCTCGCCGCAGGGATTGGTGGCGCGAATGGTCTCGCACCACCAGTTGTTGTTCATCTGATTGACCTTGTCGATCAGGATGAACCCCGGCTCGGCGAAGTCATACGTGGAGACCATGATCATGTCCCACAGGTGGCGGGCGCGGATGTGGCCGTAAATTTTGCAAGCCACCAGCCCGTCTTCGCGTGCGATGTAATTGCGCTGGGTGGGCCAGTCGCGCCACACCACTTGGCCGGGATCGTCCAGATCGATTTCGCCGCGTTCCTTGATATTGACCGGGAATACCAGCGGCCAGTCGGCATCGTCTTCCACTGCCTGCATGAAGCCGTCGGTGATCAGCAAGGACAGGTTGAACTGACGCAGGCGGCCATCTTCGCGTTTGGCGCGGATGAAGTCTTTCACGTCCGGATGCGACACATCGAACGTGCCCATCTGTGCGCCACGGCGGCCACCGGCGCTGGACACGGTGAAACACATCTTGTCGTAGATATCCATGAACGACATCGGGCCGGAGGTGTACGCGCCAGCACCGGCCACGAAGGCACCCTTCGGGCGCAACGTGGAAAATTCATAGCCAATGCCGCAACCGGCTTTCAAGGTCAGGCCGGCTTCGTGGACTTTGTCCAAGATGCCGTCCATCGAATCTTCAATGGTGCCGGAGACGGTGCAATTGATGGTCGACGTGGCCGGCTTGTGTTCCTGCGCACCGGCGTTGGAGGTGATGCGGCCGGCGGGAATGGCCCCGCGGCGCAGCGCCCAGGTGAAGCGCTCCTGCCAGTACTGCTGCAGCTCGACGGTGGGTTCGGCCAGCGCCAAGGCCTTGGCCACGCGCTGGTAGGTGGCGTCGATATCGACATCCAGCGGCACGCCCTGCTTGGTCTTCAGGCGGTATTTTTTATCCCAGATGTCCATTGATGCCGGTTGCATCGGAATGTCCTGATTTGCGTCTGCGGCCACCACTTCCAACCTCGCCGTGCTCATGCCTGTTGACTCTCCTGTCCTGTCGGGTGCCAACGGCCATGGCCGCAGGCGATTAAACAACCACCCCCTATTACGGCGGTGGGCTAGCCCGCCGCGCCAATGGCGCAGCGGTGGGTGGTCTTGATTGATGGCGTTGCCGCCGCTTGCTGCTCCGTCACCCGCCGCTCCCGTTGCGCCGCGCTGTCAAGCCTTGTACTGCCCCCGCAGACACAAGGATTGGGTGTTCCTGCAGAGGCAACCACAAGATGTAGTGGCGATGCCAGCCACGAACATTACCACTCGCCGATGCCAAGTCAACGTCAAAATTTGCATTTTTTGCCTTGCAATTTGATGGCTGCCGCTGACACCGGCCAATGGCGCGGGTTTGCCGCGCACGGCGCTATTTTTTGCGCGAAATATGAATGCGCATCACATGCTGCGCTGCGGGATCAAACACCTCATCACCGCCTGCGCTTCAGCGGCGATTTCGCAAACAGGCGCAACACTCGCAATACTTATCCCTTGCCTGTGCCGGATTGCTGCATGAAGACCGCCTCCAAGACCCTGCTTGCCCTGACCGCTGCCGCCGCATTCGGCGGGTTTGCCGCCACTTCACTGAACCTGATGCTGGAGCAGCCGGCGCGTGCCGCAGCGGCCCCCGTGCCAGCCCCCGTGGGCGGCACCTTGCCGGTGGCGGTAGCCGGCACGCCGATGCCGTCACTGGCACCCATGCTGAAAAAAGTGCTGCCGGCGGTGGTCAGCGTCAACACCAAGCAACGGGTGCGGGTGAACACGCCGTTTGGCGATGACCCGATGTTCCGCCGCATGTTTGGCATTCCCGAAGAACGCATCGCGCAGTCGCTGGGCTCGGGGGTGATCATTGATGCCCAGCGCGGGCTGGTGTTGACCAATAATCACGTGGTCGAAGATGCCGATGAGGTGTCGGTGATGCTGGCCGATGGCCGCACGTTGAAGGCCGAGTTCGTGGGCTCCGATCCGGATACCGACGTGGCACTGATGCGGATCCCGGCGCAACATCTGACGGCGATCCCGGTGGCCAACAGCGACCTGTTGCAGACCGGTGATTTCGTGGTCGCGATCGGCAACCCGTTCGGGTTTGGCCAGACCGTCACCTCAGGCATTGTGTCGGCGGTGGGCCGCAACAATCTGCCCGGCGCCGGCTTCCAGAACTTCATCCAGACCGATGCCAGCATCAATCCCGGCAATTCCGGTGGCGCCTTGGTCAACCTCAACGGCGAGCTGGTGGGCATCAATACCGCCAGCTACAACCGGCAGGGTTCGATGGCCGGCAATATCGGGCTGGGCTTTGCGATCCCCGCCAACCTGGCCTCCCGGGTCAAGGACCAATTGTTGACCGGTGGCGTGGTACGGCGCGGCACCTTGGGCATCGACACGCAGGACGTGGACGCACGACTGGCCAAGGGACTGGGCTTGCTGGAAGCGCGTGGCGCCATCGTCACCCGCGTCTATCCCGGCTCCGCTGCCGGCTCCGCCGGCTTGAAGGTGGGCGATGTGGTGGTGGCCGCCAATGGCCAACCCATCGACAACGCCGAGGCCTTGCGTAATTTCCAGGGCCTGCAAGCGGCCGATGCCACCGTGGTGCTGGATGTGCGCCGCGAAGGCAAGCCGCTGCAACTGCGCAGCGGTCTGCGCGAAGCGCCCAAGGCACTGGCCGGCACCCAGCTGGATGCGCGTCTGGGCGGGGCCAGTTTTGCCGATTTGCCCGAATCGCTGCGCCGGCAAGGCCTGGCCGGAGTGCTGGTGGAAGACGTCACGCGCGGCAGCCGTGCTGCCCAAAACGGCCTGCAGCGCGGCGATGTGGTGCTGGCCGCCAGCAGCGGTGATTTCAGCGACCTCTCCGGCTTCCGCGCGAGCCTGACCAGGCCACCGCAAAACCTCGTGCTGCGGGTGTTGCGCGGCAACGTCAGCGGGCAATTGCAGATGCGTTGACGCACACATCCGCAAACGGTGCGACACTTGATCTTACCCACTGAACGAGGACGCGGCAGATGAGCGAACATACCGAAGCGGTCAAGAGCAATCTGGGCGATGCCGGTGCGCATTTGAAGCAGGCCGCCAGCGTGGCAGGCGGCGCAATCAAAAGTGCGGCGGGTGCGGCGGGTGACGAGTTGCGCGTGGGCAAGGCACAAGTGAAATCCGAACTGGCCGACGGTGCCGTGGCCGGCTTGGGTGCCGCCGAGCATCTGGGCGGTGCCGCCGGCGAGCAAGTCAACGCGCTGATGGACAAAGGCCGCGACCTGCTCGACAGCGCCGCCGAATTGATCCGTGAACGCCC
>DAORUL010000045.1:0-12608 GCA_035433165.1 Thermomonas sp.
GCGTCAACATCACCTACAAGATTCTCTACAACGATGCGGTGGCGATGACCGGCGGTCAGCCGGTGGACGGCACCCTGACCGTGCCGCAGATCGCCGCGCAGATGCGTGCCGAAGGCGTGCAGACCATTGCGCTGGTCAGCGATGACATCGACAAGTGGACGGATCCTTCGATCTTCCCGAATGGCGTGAGCTTCCACGACCGCCGTGATCTGGACGCCGTGCAGAAAATGCTGCGCGAGGTTCAAGGCACCAGCATCCTGATTTACGACCAAACTTGCGCCACCGAAAAACGCCGCCGTCGCAAGCGTGGCAAGTTGGTGGATCCGCAGAAGCGCGTCATGGTCAATTCGCTGGTGTGCGAAGGCTGCGGCGATTGCGGCGTGAAAAGTTTTTGCGTGTCCGTGCTGCCTAAAGAAACCGAATACGGCCGCAAGCGCGCCATCAATCAAAGCGATTGCAACAAGGATTTCAGCTGCGTGGAAGGTTTCTGCCCCAGCTTTGTCACCGTGCACGGCGGCAAGGTGCGCAAAGGGAGCAAGGTCAATGCCGCCGAGCGTCTGGCCAACTTGCCTGCACCGCAAATCCGCAGTGACCTGGCGCAGCCGTGGAATATCCTGATCACCGGCGTTGGCGGCACCGGCGTTGTGACGATTGGCGCACTGCTGGGCATGGCCGGCCATCTGGAAGGCAAGGGCGCGACCGTGCTGGACCAAACCGGCTTGGCGCAAAAAGGTGGCGCCGTCACCACGCATATCCGCATCGCCAAAACGCCAAGCGATATTCACGCGGTGCGCATTGCCGCCGGTGAGGCCGATCTGGTGCTGGGCTGCGACATGGTGGTGGTCAACGATTATTGGGTGCTCTCCAAAATCCGCCCCGAGCGCAGCAGCGTGGTGATGAACACCTATGAGGCGATGCCCGGCACCTTCACCACGCGCCCGGACATGCAGTTCCCGGCGGCCGATATCGTCAAGGCCGTGAGTACCGCGCTGGGCGGCGGCGCACCGCTGCAAATTGATGCCACCAGGATTGCCAATGCCTTGATGGGCGATGCGATTGCGGCCAATCTTTTCATGTTGGGCTATGCGTGGCAGCAAGGTTTGGTGCCGATTTCATTCGCTGCCTTGATGCGCGCCATCGAGCTCAACGGCGCAGCGGTGGAGATGAACAAGACGGCATTCGCGTGGGGCCGTTTGGCGGTGGTCGATTTGCCCGCCGTGATCGATGCCGCCGGCATCGTGCGCAACACGCCCACCGCCGCCGAAGCGAAGGCACATGTGTTGCCGGTGCTGGGCGCGACCGCCAACGATGCCGGCGAATCGGGCCTCACCCCCTTCGCCGCCGATCTGCGTGATGGCGATGCGCTGCGCCATGTGCCGGCCACCGGCGCGGGCGAAGCCGCCTTTGCGCCACTCGACGATGCCCACCTGTCGCGCTCATTGGATGAAGTCATCACCCGCCGTGCGGCTTTCCTTGCCGACTATCAAAACGCCCGCTACGCCAAACGCTATACCGATTTCGTCAGCAAAGTGCGCGCTGCAGAATCGGCCAAGGCTCCGGGCAGCAGCGATCTGTCGGAAGCGGTGGCACGCTACTTCTTCAAACTGATGGCGTACAAAGACGAGTACGAAGTGGCGCGCTTGTACACCAGCGGCGACTTCCGCAAAAACCTGGAAGCGCAGTTTGAAGGCGACTACACATTGAAGTTCCACCTGGCCCCGCCGCTGTTGGCGAAGAAGAATGCGCAAGGCCAATTGGTGAAAAAAGAATACGGCCCGTGGGTGTTCACCGCGTTTGGCGTGCTGGCCAAACTGCGCGGCTTGCGCGGCACGCCGCTGGATATCTTCGGCTACAGCGCAGAACGCCGCAGCGAGCGCGCACTGATTGGCGAGTACGAACAGACCGTCACCGGTCTGCTGGCCAAACTGGATGCCGGCAACGTGGATCTGGCGGCCGATATCGCCAGTATTCCCGAGCACATTCGCGGCTTTGGCCACGTCAAGGAAGCGCATTTGCACAAGGCCAGAGCGCGCCAGGCCGAGTTGCTGAAAGCGTGGGACAACCCGTTGCGGGTGGTGCAGGTCTGATCCGGATTCAGCCTGCCTGAGCAAACGGCTGCGGAGGCCTGCACGGTGCATGCAAGCCTCCGGAACCTGGTTGCCAACGCCGCACCGAGCCGCAGCAGCGGCCCGGTGCATCGATGATTACTCCAGCGCTTTGCCGCCCAGCTTCCAAGTCAACTGCAGGAAGAAGCTGCGCCCCATGCTGTCGAACCAGGCGGTGTCGTAGTACGGGTAGCTTTCCCAGGTGGCGTCCTTGGGCGGCATCTTGTCGAGCAGATTGTTGACGGTCAGCGAGACGCGCAGGTGATCGTTGATGTCGTAACGGGCGTTGCCGTTGAAACGCCAGCTCGCCTGCGTCCAAGCCTCGTTGGCCCAGTTGGGGATGCGGCCCACATAGTTGCCGAACAGGCCGGCGGCCCATGCGTTCCTGTTCCAGCTCACGCCCAGATTGCCCTTGGTGCGCGGAATGGTGACATCGGCGAAGCCGACATCCAGCATGTCCTCGGTCGGATCGCCCGGACGCACCTGCCGGTCATGCCGGCGCACCCAGGTGTAGCTGCCGCTGAAGCGGAAATCGCCGGCAGTGGCGGTTTGCAGGCGGTAGTTGGCGGTGGCGTCGACACCCGAGGTTTTTTCACTGGCAATGTTCACGGGGCCGAACAGGACGCTGGTGATGTCGCCATTGGTGTTGCGGACCACCCGGGCCTTCACTTCCGTGCAGGTGGGCGAATTGCCATCGACGGTCTTGCCGTTGGCGGTCATGCCCAGCCGGCAGTCGGCTTCGGTGGCGCGGATCCATTCCCGATCCAGCACCTGCACCTGGTTCCTGACCTCGATGGCGTAATAGTCCACCGCGAGGTCGAAGTTCGCCGTAGGCGACCACACGAAGCCGCCGGTGAACGATTTGCTGGTTTCCACATCCAGCGCCATGTTGCCTGTGTAGACGTCGCGGGTATTGATGTCCCAGGTGCCGTCGTCATAGCAGTCGGCATCGCTGAAGCCCTCCGCATCGGGGTCGATGCGGCACTGGTAGTAGTCGGTGGAGATCTTGCGGTAGTAGTCGGAGCCGGCGAACAGGTAGTGCATGTCCGGCGCACGGAAGCCGGTGCCGTAGGAACTGCGTACCAGCAGGGAATCCAGCGGACGCCATTCCAGGCCCAGGCTGTAGGTGAACTTGCCCGGATGCTGGCCGCTGTAGCCGTAGCGGTCATAGCGACCGGCCAAGCTGGCCTGCAGGCTGGACAGCAGCGGCATGCGCAGTTCGCCGGCCGCACTCCAGCGGTCGCGGTTACCGCGGCCATCGCCGTAGCGCGGACCGAAGTAGGTGGAATCGGTCAGCGCCAACGGGTCGGGATTGATGCGATAGGACTGTCGGCCGTATTCGATCACCCCGGCAAAGCCCACATCGCCTGCCGGCAGCGTGAACAGCGAGCCTGTGTTCGCCGTGAAGCTGACATTGTCATTCTCGGCCTCGGGATGCCAGACCGACATCGTCGAAATGGATGCAAACTGCGCGGGCGTCAGCGGGGTGAACAGGCGCGAATAATCCGGGTTGTAGATCGCGTAGCCGTCCTCGTCGTAGCCCAGGCGCGGGCCCAGGAAAAATGCGTTGGCGGCGGCGGCCAGGATGCGCGGCATCTTCACCACGGCCTTGTACTGCGAATGGTTGTAGGCGGCTTCCCAGTTCCAGTCTTCGCCGAAACCACCCTTGAAGCCGGTAGTGAGCGCGAAGGTCTTCTCGGTGGTGGTGTTCATGCGGTTCTTCAGGCCGCCGACTTCCTCCGGGGTGAACTGCCGCTGCCAGAGCTCGTAGCGGCCGATGCCTTCGTTGTAGAAGATGCTGTCGTCAACGTCGGTCGAGGCGGGGTCGAAAAATGCCCAGCCCATGTGGTCGCTGGCGATGTTGCCCCAGCTCGAGGTCAGGATGTTGCCGTTGGTACCGGTCAGCAATTCCACTTTCTGGTGGCCGATCTGGGTGTCGGCGAACCACGACAGATCGTCGTTGATATGCAGCTCGAACGAGCCGTAGGCGGTGGCGCCCTTGCGGCCATTGGTGATGGTGCGATAGGCGATGGCGCGGTCGCTGCCGCAATAGGCGCGGTTGCGGGTGTCCACCGCCAGCACCGTGGTGCCTTCATTCAGACCAGCCATTGCCGCGCAGCCGTCGGTCGGTGCGGTGCGGTTGCTCTGGGCGATCATGCGCGGCAGGCGTCGGCGCGCTGTCGGTGCGTCGAGGGTGGAGTCCTGGATGTCGCGGTCGGTGCCCCACAGCGGCTTCTTGTCGATCAACTCCAGGCCGACGATGCCGCTGAACGCGCCGCGCTCGAAGCCGCCGGTCAGGTTCAGGTTGTGGGATGCACCGCCACCGCGCTCGGTATCGCCGTAGCGATAGTCGATGGTGATGCCGTCGGTGGATTTCTTCAGGATGAAGTTGATCACGCCGGCCATTGCGTCGGAACCGTATACGGCCGAGGCGCTGCCGGTCAGGATTTCCACACGATCGATCATGCCCAGCGGGATGTTGCCGATGTCGGTGAAGTTGCTGCGGCTGTTGAGCGGCAGCGGAAAGTCGGCGATCCGGCGGCCGTTGACCAGCACCAGCGTGTGGTTCGGGCCGAGGCCACGCAGGTCCACCGCCTGCGCGCCTGGGGTGGACTGCGCGCTGGTGGTGTTCTGCTGGCCTTGGGTATAGCCGTTGTTCTGGCTGACCGAGCGCAGCACGTCGGGCACCGAGGTGAGGCCGGCGGCCTGGATTTGCGCGGATGTGACCACAGTGATCGGTGCGGGGCCTTCCACCTGCGCGCGCGGGATGCGCGAGCCGGTCACCTGCACCGATTGCAGATTGGTGACGGGTGCGTCAGTGGCCGCTTGCGCGGGCTTGGCCGCAGGTACGGGCTTGGCGGCGGGAGCTGCAGGTTTGGCGGCCGCTGCTGGCACGATCAGGACCGCGCCGGAGGCATCGCGCTGGGCGCGGAAGCCGCTGTTTTTCAACAGCGCATCCAAGGCCTGCGGCGAGGCGGCTTGTCCACTCAGGCCGGCGCTGCGTGCGCCTTGCAGCTGATCGGCGCGGTACACCAGCTGGGTGCCGGACTGGCGCGCATACGCATTCAGTGCCGAGGTCAGATCACCGGCGGGAATATCCAGGCGGGGGGAGGTTTGTGCCTGTGCAGCCAGCGCTGCGGTGCAAGCCAGTGACAACAACAGGGCGCGGAGCGGGCGTGATGGTTTCATGACGAACAGTTTCCCCAAGGGCACTCGACATGGTGCCGTTACAAAAGCATGACGAACGATGACCGAAAATCCCGCCCCGTCACTCTCAACGTGATGACAGGGTGATTTGTGTGGGCGTGGCGGCTGCGCGGACCGGGAACCCGGCTTCCAGCAGACGCACAAAAGTCTCTTCGTTATCCCAGCGGAAGCTGCCGCCAATGCGCAATGCCCCGGCCTCGGCATCGGCAATTCTCAATTTGCGCGTGTTGTAGCGATTGAACTCAGCCACTGCGTCCTGCAGCGGGGTATCCCGGAACACCAGCCAGCCATCACGCCAGCCCAGCAATTGGCCCGCATCGGCCACGCCCAGGCTGCGGACCAGCACGCTGCCATCATGCACCAGGGCGACGCTGCCGGCCGGAAGCAAGGATGACGGGGAGGAATGCCCGTCGGTGCTTGGAGCATCCAGGCGCACAGTGCCTTCGGTCACGACTACGCGCAGATCGTTCTGGTCGCGGCGCACCGAGAAACGAGTACCCACGGCCACCGCACGATAACCACCCACCGCCACCGCGAACGGACGTTGTGGATCCTTGGCCACTTCGAAAATGGCTTCCCCCTGCACCAATGCAACGTCGCGATGCGCACGTGCCAGTTGCACATCGATGCGGGTGTTGCTGGCAAGGATTGCGTGCGATCCGTCGTGCAGCGCTTGGGTGCGGATTTCGCCCACCGCACTGCGATACGACGTGGCATCCACATGGGTGTAATTGCGCCAAGCCCAACTGACCAGTACAGCGCAGCAACCGGCCAATACGGCCATGCTGGCGACTGGGTGCAGCCGGTTGCGTGTGCGCGACTGCCGGGTAGCAGGGCGATGCAATACGGCGTGCAGCATTTGTTCGCGACGACTGCCGGCAGGGGTCTGCCAGAACCCGCGCGGTGGCGGCCCCGATTGAGTCCAGCCTGCCCCCAGTGCTTGCAAGCGGTCAGCTTGTTGCCAGTGCGCCTGCAGCCGCAGCAATGCCACGCGATGCCGGGTATCGGCCGTCAGCCACGCCTCCAGTGCCTGCGCGTCTGCGGCAGACCACTGCGCGCTGTCACGTTGCGCCAACCAGTCCGCAGCGCGGGCCTCGATGTCAGTCTGCGTGGTGCTGAACATCATCGGAGTTCACGGTATGGGCAAAAAGCGGATGAGTGCCAGCTGCCGCAGACAGTGCATCGGCGAGCAGGCGCATCCCCTTGGCGATGTGTTTTTCCACGGTCTTCTCGCTGATTCCAAGACGCTTTGCGACTTCTTTCTGCGGCAGCTCCTCTACCCGGCGCAACCAAACCACTTCGCGGCAACGGTCGGGCAGCTGATCAAAGGCAGTCGCCAGTCGTCGCAACGATTGCCGGCCGCCACACCAGCGTTCCGGTGACACCTCTTCTATCAGGACGTGCGAAGGGTCGAAATCACCCATCGGCTCGATCGAGACCACCTTGTTGCGGCGCAGGCGGTCGGTCATCAGGTGGCGGGCGCTGGTGAACAAGAAGGCTTTGGGCTGGGTTGGCAGCACTTTTGCCGCCGCTTCATACACCCGCGCATACAGCTCCTGGCGTAAATCAGGAACCTCATCCGGGTGCGACCAATGCCGATGCAGGTAGCGCAGCAGGGCGGTCTCGTGGATCAGGATTTGGTTGACGAACCAGTGGTCGAGAGGAGCCTGTGTCATGCCTGCACGATAGCGGATTGCGCGCGCAGTGGGCGGGGGAAAATGCCTGTACCTTCGTCTACTAGGGTATTGCCAATATCAAGAGGGGTGTGACGATGAAGCGATTTGCCGGCTGCTCGATGTTGCTGACAGCCTTGCTGGTGCTGATGCCCGCGTCACCGACACGGGCCGCCAATGTCGATCATTACGTGATCGGGGATGTCAAAGCCAGGACCCCCGGCAAGGTGCAGCCAGGCCTGCTGCTGATGGGTGGCGGGGATCGCAATTTCGACGCCATGCATTGGTTCATGCACAAAGCCGGCAATGGCCATATCGTGATTTTGCGGGCATCGCTGGGCGGCCAGATTGGCGAAGAATTTTTCAACAAGGTCGGCGGCATCCAATCTGCGGAAACCTTCGTCTTCAAGGATCGTGATGCGGCCAGTGACCCCAAAATCCTGGCTGCGATCCGGCGCGCCGATGGCATCTTCATCGCCGGTGGTGACCAGGCGCGGTATGTGCGTTATTGGCGCGGCACGCCGTTGGCCAAAGCGCTGAACGACCACGTGAAAGCCGGCAAGCCGTTGGCTGGTACCAGTGCCGGTTTGGCGATTCAGGGCGAGTATCTGTACGGCGCGATGGATGGCGGCAGCATTACCAGCCCGCGTGCATTGGCCGACCCGCTGGGTGATAGCAATACGATTGAAACGGGCTTCCTCAATTTTGCCTTGTTGGAGGGCGTGATCACCGACACCCATTTCAGCGAGCGTACGCGGTTGGGTCGGCTGGTCGCGTTTTTGGCCAAGAGTGAGGAAATCGCAGGCCGGCCATTGATTGGTCTGGGTGTGGATGAACGTGCCTCGGTGGCGGTGGAAGCCGATGGCACGGCGCATGTGTACGCCACCGCCAAAGGCGCAGGTGCCACCGTCGTGCATGGTGGTTTTGATCGCAAGCAGGCCGAAGAACATGCGATGCGTTTGGATCGTTTGTGGGCCGTCGGGGTCGACAGTGGTTCGGTGCTGCACCTGCCGTCTGGCGAGGTGGAAAAGCCCTCGTTTGCACGCAATTACGCCGTGCGCGATGGCGTCCTGGTGGCGCTGGATACACCCACCCTGGTGCTGCATGGTGGTGCCGGCGTGGAGCCGGGTGATTTGACCCCGCAGGAAGAAGAGGATGCGCGCAAGGCGATGGAGAAGGCGCTGCGGGCAGGGTTTGCCAGATTGCAAGGCGGTGCGTCGTCAGTGGATGCGGTGGCTGCTGCCATTACGGCGATGGAAGACGCGCCGCAGTTCAACGCCGGGCGTGGCGCGGTATTCACCCACGATGGCCGCAACGAGTTGGACACTTCGATCATGGATGGCACCAGTGGCATGGCCGGCGCCGCCGCTGGCCTGCATCGGGTGAAGAACCCGATCCTGCTGGCGCGCGCCATCATGGAGCATTCCAAGCATGTGATGTTGATGGGAGATGGCGCGGAAGTTTTCGCCAAGGAGCAGGGCATCACCTTGGTGGATCCGGCGTATTTCCGTACCGAGAAGCGCTGGAAGGCATTGCAGGATGCACTGCAGGCAGAGGCCAAGGCACAGGCCTCGAATGTCCCGCTGGTGCTGCCCGGCAAGGCGTATTTCGGCACGGTGGGCGCGTTGGCACTGGATGCCATGGGCAATCTGGCAGCCGGCACCTCGACCGGCGGCATGACCAACAAGCGCTATGGCCGCGTGGGTGATTCGCCGATCATCGGCGCGGGCACCTGGGCCGATCCCGGCTGCGCGGTCTCCAGCACGGGTTGGGGTGAGTTTTATATCCGCGATGCGGCAGCCCATGAAATCTGTGCCCGCGTGCGTCTGGCCGGCGAGCCACTGCCCAAGGCGGCCAACGACGTGATCAACAAGGACATCCCCAAAGCCGGTGGCGATGGCGGTGCGATTGCCTTGGGGGCCGATGGGGTGATGAGTTTCCCGTTCAACACCGGCGGCATGTATCGCGGCTGGATCGGCAGCGATGGCGTGCCGCATGTGGCGATCTACAAGACCGACAGCTTGCCGATGCCGGGGCAATGAACTACCGCTCCGAATGCCCACCCTCGTCGTGGGCACGCGGAGCCAGCAGTTCGGGTTGGATCAATTCGACGAAAGCCCGCGCCTGCGGGCTCAAGAACTTGCCTTTGCGCATCACGATGCCGTAGCTGCGCGAGGGAAACCAGCGCGCCAGTGAGCGCGTGGCCAGCCGCTGGCGGTCGGCTTCGGTCAGACAGATCGCAGTCACAATGCTGATGCCGAGCCCCATCGCCACGTATTGCTTGATGACCTCCCAGCCGCCGACTTCCAGTGCCACCGTATAGGGCACGCGGTTTTGCTGGAACACCAGGTCCACCAGCCGATACGTGGTCAGGCGTTTGGGCGGCAGGATCAGGCCGTACGGCGATAAATCTTCCAGCGTCAACTCACGCTTGCCGGCCAGCGGGTGGTCCAGCGGCATGATCAGCATCGGCTCAAACCGATACACCGGCGCATAGCTGAGGTCAGCCGGCACATCCAGCATCGAGCCCACCGCCAGATCCACCGCGTCGCTGCGCAGCAAGTCCAGCCCGCTGGCGCCGGTCACATTGTGCAGGGAGAGCCGCACGTCGGGGTGGCGTGCACGGAACGCCTCCACGATCCCCGGCAGCAGATAGAGGATGGTGGAGCTGCCGGCGGCCACATTCAATTCACCGGCATCCAGCCCGCGCACCTGCTCGCGGAAGCTGGCGGCCAGCCCGTCCAGCCCTTCCACCAGCGGGCGCGCCATCTCGTACAGCAGATCGCCTTCGCGGGTAGGGGTAAGCCTGCGCCCGCTGCGCTCGAACAAACGCACCCCCAGTTCGCGCTCCAGCGCCTGCAGTTGCAGGGTGACAGCCGGTTGGCTGAGGAAAAGTGCTTCCGCTGCGCGTGATATCGAGCCCAGGCGCGCCACCTGACAGAACGCCCGCAGCGGCTTCAGGCGGGAGCCTTTGTAAGCAAAGCGCAGGGCTGCAGGGGGTGTTTTGGGCATTTATTCTAAATGTGTATTTATTTTTCTTATATATATTATTGATAAATCTAGTTTGTCAAATACAGCACGCTGACGGATGGTTGGCTTCCCCACAGGAATTCCGGAGAAGTCGATGTCCGCAGTGCTGCAAGCGCGCCCGGGGCAGGGCGTTGTCATCACCCATCACCTGCCAGGGCAGGAGCGCCTGTTGCCAGCCACCGCGTTGGAGTTTCTGGCCGACCTGCACCGTCGTTTCGAAGGCGAACGGCAAGCGCGCCTGAGCGCCCGCCGCGCCCGCCAGCAGGCGTTTGATGCCGGTGCGCTGCCGGATTTCCGTGCCGATACCGCGCACATTCGCCAAGCCGACTGGACGGTGGCGCCGACACCGCCCGCCTTGCTGGATCGCCGCGTGGAAATCACCGGGCCGGTGGATCCGAAGATGGTGATCAACGCATTGAACTCGGGCGCCAATTGCTACATGGCCGACTTCGAGGATTCCACCGCGCCCACCTGGAGCAATCTGCTGACGGGGCAACAAGCGCTGCGCACGGCGATTGCCGGGGCACTGGTGTTCGAGGCCGGCGGCAAGCGCTACGACTTGCGCCCGGAGCGCGAGCAGGCGGTGCTGCTGGTGCGCCCGCGTGGTTGGCATCTGGACGAAAAACACGTGCTGGTGGATGGCACGCGGATTGCCGCAGCGTTGTTCGATGCCGGCCTGTTCTGTTTCCACAATGCGCATGCGCTGGCCGGCAAGGCGCGTGGCCCGTATTTCTACCTGCCCAAGTTGCAGTCGATGGAAGAGGCCGCGTTGTGGGAGCAGGTGCTGGCCGCCATCGAGGCCGCGCTGGGCCTGCCGCATGGGCAGATCAAGGTGACGGTGCTGATTGAAACCCTGCCGGCCGCGTTCGAGATGGACGAAATCCTGCACGCGCTGAAAGACCGCATCGTGGGGTTGAACTGCGGGCGCTGGGACTACATTTTTTCCTACATCAAAACCTTCCGCCGGCACCCCGACAAAGTGCTGCCCGAGCGCGGCCAGGTGACGATGGCGCAGCCATTCTTGCGCGCCTATTCCGAATTGCTGATCCAGACCTGCCACCGCCGCGGTGCGCATGCGATGGGCGGCATGGCCGCACAAATCCCGATCAGCAGCGATGCCGATGCCAATACCGCCGCACTGGCACGCGTGCGTGCCGACAAATTGCGCGAGGTGACTGCCGGCCACGATGGCACCTGGGTGGCGCACCCGGCGCTGATTCCGCTGGCGCGTGAAGTGTTCGATGCGCGCATGCCCGGCCCCCATCAGCGCCAAGTGGCGCGTGACGATGTCAGCGTGTCACGCGATGACTTGATCACGCCCTCGCGCGGCACCATCAGCCGGCAGGGCTTTGAAAACAATGTCGAAGTCTGCGTGCGTTATTTGGCCGCATGGTTGGCCGGCAATGGCTGCGTGCCGATCCATCACCTGATGGAAGATGCCGCTACCGCCGAAATTGCACGTAGCCAGCTGTGGCAGTGGCTGCACTTTTCCGACGCTGGCAGCGAGCCGCTGTCGTTGGACGACGGCACCCCCGTCGATTTCGTGCTGCTGGAGCGTGCCTTGATTGGCCTGCCGGCGCGGCTGGCCGCACAACCCAACTTGCCCGGTGCCGGCCACGTCAGTGAAGCCATCGGCATGCTCGACCGTCTCACCCACGCCGAGGAGCTGGCCGAGTTCCTCACCCTGCCCGCGTACGAACGCATCGATTGATCCGCGCCATCCATCTGCCAATCCCACGAGGCTTTCCCATGAAATACCATCTGCCAACCGCCGAACAACTGAAGCTGGACTGGGCCAACAACCCGCGCTGGGCCGGCATCACCCGCAGCTACTCCGCCGAAGACGTGGTGCGCCTGCGCGGCACCATCCCGGTGGAGCATTCCATCGCCCGTCACGGTGCCGAGAAATTGTGGAAGTCGCTGCATCACGAAGATTTCGTCAACGCATTGGGCGCACTCACCGGCAACCAGGCCATGCAGCAGGTCAAGGCCGGCCTGAAGGCGATTTATCTGTCGGGCTGGCAAGTGGCCGCCGATGCCAATGGGGCGGGCGAAATGTACCCCGACCAGTCGCTGTACCCGGCCAACTCGGTGCCGCAGGTGGTCAAGCGCATCAACAACACCTTGCTGCGTGCGGATCAGCTCAGCCATGCCGAAGGTGACAATTCCATCGACTATCTGCAGCCGATCGTGGCCGATGCCGAAGCCGGTTTCGGCGGCGTGCTCAATGCATTCGAACTGATGAAGGCGATGATCGAAGCCGGTGCCGCAGGGGTGCATTTTGAAGACCAGTTGGCCTCGGTGAAGAAGTGCGGTCACATGGGCGGCAAGGTGCTGGTGCCCACCCGCGAGGCGGTGGAAAAACTGACCGCGGCCCGTCTGGCTGCCGACGTGATGGGTGTGCCGACCTTGATCGTGGCGCGTACCGATGCCGAAGCCGCCGACCTGTTGACCTCCGATGTGGATGCCAACGACCGCCCGTTCTGCACCGGCGAGCGCACCGTGGAAGGCTTCTACAAAACCAGGAACGGTTTGCAGCAGGCGATCAGCCGCGGCCTGGCCTACGCGCCGTATGCCGATCTGGTGTGGTGCG
>DAORUL010000046.1:0-12341 GCA_035433165.1 Thermomonas sp.
ACCACCAACTGCGCCGCGCCCGAGGCCACCTCGTCCAGCGCTTTGGCGCGTGCTTTGCCGGTCACCTTGCCAGCCAACCAGCACACGCGCAGCCCCAAGGGTTCCAACCATGCGCGCAAGTTCGTAAGGTGCTGCTCGGCCAGCAGTTCGGTCGGCGCCATCAGCGCGGCTTGGCGACCATCGGCAATCGCCAGCAGCGCCGCCATCGCGGCCACCACGGTCTTGCCGCTACCCACATCGCCCTGCACCAAACGCAACATCGGTTTGGGTTGACGCACATCCTCGCGCAGTTGTGCATACACCCGCGCTTGCGCGCCGGTGAGTTTGAAGGGCAGTGCTTTTTTCAATTTCGACACCAGCACTTCGCTGCCGCGCAAGGCGCGCGTGCCTTCGGCTTGCAGCGCCAGCCGCTGCCGACGCAGGCTGAGTTGGTGGGCCAACAATTCTTCCAACGCCAAGCGCCGCTGCGCCGGATGCAGGCCGCTTTGCAACAAGGCCACGTTGGCATCACGCGGCGGCTGATGCAAATACACAATCGCCTGTCGCAACGATGGCAGGTGCAAGCGGGCAAGCCATGCCGACGGCAACAATTCCAGCGCATCTTCACCCGGCAACCGTTGCAACGCCTGCACGATCAATTTGCGAATGCTGGCCGCACCGAACCCTTCAATGTCGGGGTACACCGGATCCAGCGACTGGCTCAGTGCGTGCTCGCCGTCATCCAGCAGCCGATAACTGGGATGCACGATTTCCAAACCCGACTGGCCCGGACGCGGCGTGCCGAACACCCGCACCCGCACGCCCTTGGCAAACTGCGCCACTTGCTGCGCGCGGAAATGGAAAAACCGCAGGGTCAACCGCTGATTCCCGGCATCGGCCAAGACCACCTTAAGCACCGGGCGGCCACGAAAACTGCGCTCCACCAACTCCACCCGGCCTTCGGTCTGTGCGGCAATTCCGGCCCGCAGTGCAGCCATCGGTGCAAGTTGGGTGCGGTCTTCATAACTGCGGGGCAGATGCAGCCACAGATCCTGCAGGGTCAATAATCCGCGTGCCGCCAACTTTTCGCGCAGCGCGGGGCCAACGCCAGCCAATACCGTGAGTGGCGTTTCAACTTCGGCGATGGTGATGGGCGCTGCCGCAGGCATGCGTCAAGCGATCAAGCGCAAGACTTAGCCCAACACCATGATGGCATCCACTTCGAATGCCGCACCCTTGGGCAGCGCCGACACTTCGATGGTGGAACGCGCCGGATACGGCTGCGCGAAATACTCGCCCATCACTGCATTGACCGCGCCAAATTGCGACAGATCGGTGAGGTACAGACCGACACGCACGATGTCGTCCATCGTGCCGCCAGCGGCCGTACACACCGCTTTCAGGTTATCGAATGCGCGCCGTGCCTGCGCTTCGATACCACCGTCCACCAGCGCACCAGTGGCAGGATCCAGCGGAATCTGGCCACTGAAGAACACCTGGTTGCCGGCGCGGGTGGCCTGCGAATACGGGCCAATGGCGGCGGGGGCGGCGTCGGTATGGATGGCGTTACGAGACATGCTGAAGTCCTTGCGCTTGGAGAGTCGGTCTATTGTAGATCGCCACTGCTCGATAGCTCATTGCCCGCATGCCAAGCGCGCTTCTGTTTCAACAGCGCTGCACGTCCTGCACCACATGCAACCGGCGCACGCCACGAATCACTTCATCCAAATGCCGGCTATCGGTCACGTCGATACCAAACCGCAATACCGCGATATTGCTGTCGCGCTCCAGATATTCCACACGGTCGATATTGGATTCGGCCTGCGCAATCGCGGCTGCCACTTGCGCCAATACACCGGGGCGGTTTTCCACTTCGATCCGAATGGCGACGCTGAAGTCGCCCGCCACCTCGCGATCCCAACCAATCGCCACCCAGCGTTCCGGCGATTTGCGGTACTCGGCCACATTCGGGCATTCCAGCCGATGCACCACGATGCCCTTGCCGGCACTGTGATAACCCATGATCTCATCACGCGGGATCGGCAAACAGCATTGCGCGAAACTGATCACGCCGCGCTCGGCACCGGTGATCAGAATGCGCTCCTGCGGCAGTGTGGCAGTTGCGTTGCGTGCACCCGGCTTGGCGGGGCTTTGCGGTTGCTCGTGGGCCAAGGCCTGCGCCACTTGCACGGGCATGCGGTTGCCCAACGCAATATCAGCCAGCAGTGCCTCCAACCGCGAGTAGCGGTTATCGGCCAGGTAGGCGTCCAACCGCTGCATTGGAATCCGGTCGAGTGCCGTGCCTTGCGCGCCCAATGCACGATCCAGCATGTAGTGGCCCAACTGCACCGCGTCTTCATGCTCAAGTTGTTTGAGCTGCTGGCGGATGGCCGTACGCGCCTTGCTGGTGGCCACAAACTCCAGCCATTGGGTGCTGGGTGCCGCGGATTTTGCGGTGATCACTTGCACGGTTTGCCCACTGACCAACTTGGTGCGCAGTGGTGCCAGTTTCTTGTCCACGCGTGCGGTGACCGCATGATTGCCCACATCGGTATGCACCGCATAGGCAAAGTCCAGCGCGGTGGCATTGCGTGGTAACGACAGGATGTCGCCTTTCGGGCTGAACAAATACACTTCGTCCGGGAACAGATCGACCTTGACGTTTTCCAGAAACTCCAGCGAGGAACCGGTACCGCGCTGACTTTCCACCAAATTGGCAATCCAGTTGGCAGCCCGGCTTTGCGCGCTATTGCCACCGGTTTCGATTCCCATCTTGTAGGCCCAGTGCGCTGCCACCCCGCGCTCGGCGATCAGGTTCATCTCAAGGGTGCGAATCTGCACCTCGATCGGCGAGCCATACGGCCCGAACAACACCGTATGCAACGACTGGTAGCCATTGGCCTTGGGGATGGCGATGAAGTCACGAAACCGCCCATCCAGCGGCTTGTACACCGCATGCACCACGCCCAGCGCGTGATAGCAATCGGGTACGCTCGCCACCACCACCCGGAAGCCGAACACGTCCATTACCTGGTCGAAACTGCGCCCTTGTGAGCGCATCTTGGTATAGACACTCCAAGGTGTTTTGATGCGACCCACCAGTTGGTGGTCCAGTTTTTCCAGCGCCAACCGCTGCGCCAATTTCGCTTCGATCTGGGTCAAGGCCTCGCGTCGCACCAGCGGCTGGCTATGAATGCGCTTGTCAATGATCGCATGCCGCCACGGATGCAATGCGCGAAACCCCAGATCCTGCAATTCGGCCTTGATCAGATTCATGCCAAGCCGCTGCGCAATCGGAGCAAAAATCTCCAGGGTTTCGATGGCGATCCGCCGGCGTGCTTCGGGTGACTGTGCGCCCAATGTGCGCATATTGTGCAGACGATCGGCCAGCTTGATCAAAATAACGCGCAAGTCGCGCGACATCGCCAACAGCATCTTGCGGAAACTTTCAGCGGCCGCTTCCTGCCGGCTACTGAAACTGAGCTTGTCCAGCTTGGTGACGCCATCCACCAACTCAGCCACGGTCTCGCCGAATTGCTGGGCGATGTCGGCACGTGTGAGCGGGGTATCCTCGATGGTGTCGTGCAGAATTGCCGCCACCAAGGTCTCCACATCCAACCCTTGTTCCGCCAACACCTGCGCCACAGCCACCGGATGGGTAATGTAGGGTTCCCCGGATTTGCGGGTCTGCCCTTCATGTGCGGCTGCGCCCACCGCCCATGCCTGACGCAACAGGCCCCGCTGCGCTTCGCTGAGATAGCTGGCGGCACGCTCCAATGCGTGCACATAACCTGGCACCGCGTCCCCTGCGGGCACGGCAACGAGCATGGCGAGCGCAGGATCTCCTGATGTCATGTGTGGAGCCTAACCTTGCCGCCGCGTAGTCGCAAACGAATTTCATTCGAAATTCATTGGCACCCGCCAAAAACAAAAGCGGCCCCGAAGGGCCGCCATGACACACCACTCAGCACGGGAGTGCTCAGTCGTCGCCCTTCATGTCGTCGTCGGCAGCCACCACCTCGGCAGCAGCCCATTCCAGCGCCTCGCGCTCTTTGCGTTCGCGCTCGGCCTTTTCAACGGCATCGATGAAACCGGTGTCGATGGCACGTGCTGCGATTTCACGCAGCGCCAGCACAGTGGGCTTGTCCTGCGACTCGCTGTTGTCCAGCTTCGACTCCACGCCGCCCGCCAGCTGGCGCGCACGCTTGGACGCCATCATCACGAGTTCGAAACGGTTATCGACAACCTGCAGGCAATCTTCAACGGTAATACGGGCCATGTCTGTCCTGCGGCGATAGGCCGCGCAAGTGATACGAGGGGTTGGCAAGTCTAGCCTGACGCAACGCCGATGGCAAGCTCATGCCTTGAAAATCAAACACATAGGCCAAGCAACACCTGAATTACGGGTCCACCAGCAGCGAGGTAAGCAAGCGCGCATGCCGCGCCACCTGCGCATCCTTGCGCAACCGGCTGGCGGTGAAGATGCTGCACATCTCGGCCACCGCCAGCTCGAACACTTCATTGACGATGACGTAATCGAACTCGCCGTAATGGCTCATTTCCTCGCGTGCAGCGGCAAGACGCTGCGCGATGACTGCCTCCGAATCCTGCCCGCGCTTGCGCATGCGCTCTTCCAGCGCCGCTTTCGAGGGCGGCAGGATAAACACGCTGACCGCATCGGGAATCATTGCGCGCACCTGGCGTGCGCCCTGCCAGTCGATTTCCAGCAACACATCGCGGCCCTGCGCCAGATGCGGTTCCACCGATTGCCGCGCCGTGCCTTTCCAGTCGCCATGCACGCGGGCGTGTTCAAAAAAATCCCCGGCGGCCACCATCGCCTCGAATTCCTGCGCGGTGACGAAGTTGTAGTGCTCGGCGTGGCGTTCGCCCGGACGCGGCGGCCGCGAGGTAAACGAAATCGACAGCCGGATATTGGCGTCCCGCGCCAACACTGCATTGACGATGCTGGATTTGCCGGCACCCGAGGGCGCCGCGACGATGTAGAGAGTTCCGCGCATGGGCTGCTGACTGCCTGTCACTCGATGTTCTGGATTTGTTCGCGAATCTGGTCGATCAACACTTTCAGTTCCACTGCGGCATTACTGGTGCGGGCATCGACCGATTTACTGCCCAGGGTATTGGCTTCGCGATTGAACTCCTGCAGCAAAAAGTCCAGGCGCCGCCCCACCGCGTCCTTGCCGCCCTTGAGGATGCGACGCAATTCCGCAAGGTGACTATCCAGCCGGTCGAGTTCCTCATCCACATCGAGTTTCTGCAGCCAGATCACCAGTTCCTGCTCCAGGCGACCGGGGTCCAACGCGGTGCCCAGATCATTCAAGCGCGCTTCCAGCTTTTGCCGTTGCCCGACGCGAATCTGCGGCACCAGGCCACGCACTTCGACGGCAATCCTGTCGATGGCATCGGCGCGTTCGGCAAGCACCTGCGCCAACTTGCCGCCTTCGCGTTCGCGGGCGGCCACAAAATCATCCAACACCACATCCAGCAAGGCCAACACGTCGCGCTGCAAGACATCGGCATCCACGCCACGTGCTTGCACCACACCCGGAAATTGCAGCAACTCGGTGAATTGCACCTGCAAGCGCGGGAAGCGGATATCCAAACGCTGCGCCAGATCCCCCAGCCGCGCCAGCAACGCCTCGTCCACTTGCAGCGCATCGCCACCGCCGGTACTGCGCAAGCGCAGCACCAGATCCAGCTTGCCGCGCGACACCCTGCCTGCCACCCGCTCACGCAGCTGCGCTTCGAATGCGCGCAACTCATCGGGCAGGCGCAAGCCAAGTTCAAGGAAGCGGTGATTCACCGCCCGCAATTCGCCGGAAAGCACACCCCATTCGGTGCTGCGCTCGCCGGCGGCAAACGCGGTCATGCTGCGGATCATGGGCAATCCAAAGCCTACAAAGAGGCAATGGTAATCTAGCACCCCGTAGATTGTCGGTTTTCAGCAATGTCTCTCTCCCGTCCCAGTGGCCGCAGCGCCAACCAGTTGCGCCATGTTTCCATCCAACGCAGCTTTACCCGCCATGCCGAAGGCTCGGTGCTGGTGAGCTTTGGCGATACCCGCGTGCTGTGCACTGCCAGCGTGGACAACAAGGTGCCGGGGTTTTTGCGCGGCAAGGGCGAGGGCTGGGTGACCGCCGAATACGGCATGCTGCCGCGCGCCACCCACACCCGCAGCGATCGCGAAGCCGCGCGCGGCAAACAAGGCGGACGCACACTGGAAATCCAGCGTCTGATTGGCCGCAGCCTGCGCGCCTGCGTGGATCGCAGCGTGTTGGGCGAACGCACCATCACGCTGGATTGCGATGTGTTGCAGGCCGATGGCGGTACCCGTACCGCCGCCATTACCGGCGCCTATGTGGCCCTGGTGGATGCGGTCAATGGGCTGCTGAAAAAAGGCGACATCAAGCGCAACCCGATCTTTGGCGCAGTGGCCGCGATCTCGGTGGGCATCTATCGCGGCGTGCCGGTGCTGGATCTGGATTACGCCGAAGACAGCGATTGCGACACCGACATGAACGTGGTGATGAACGACGGCGGCGGCTTCATCGAAGTACAAGGCACCGCCGAAGGCCATGCGTTCCGGCGCAATGAGCTGGATGCCCTGCTGGTGCTGGCCGAGCAAGGCTGCGCCGAACTGTTTGCCGCACAGCAAGCCGCGTTGGCCGAATGAAATTGGTGTTGGCCAGCGGCAATGCCGGCAAGTTGGCCGAGTTGCGCGCCCTGCTGGGTAGCAACTTCACCCTGCATGCGCAATCTGAATTTGGCATTGCCGATATTGATGAAACTGGGCTGTCCTTCGTCGAAAACGCACTCCTGAAAGCACGCCACGCCGCACGCGCCAGCGGCCTGCCAGCATTGGCCGATGACTCAGGTTTGTGCGTGGATGCCCTGCACGGTGCGCCGGGCTTGTATTCGGCACGTTATGCCGGCGCCCATGGCGACAGCAACGCCAATATCGAAAAATTGCTGGGCGAACTTGCCGGCGTGAAAGACACCCAGCGCAGCGCGCGTTTTGTGTGTGTGCTGGCGCTGCTGCAACACGCCGACGACCCCCTGCCGCTGCTTGCACAGGGCGTGTGGGAAGGCCGCATTTTGCATGCCCGTCAAGGCAGCAATGGGTTTGGCTATGACCCGGTGTTTTTCTCGCCCGTGCACGGCTGCAGTGCGGCAGAGCTGCCCACCGAGATCAAGCACCGCGACAGCCATCGCGGGATGGCGCTTATCCAGTTGCGAAACCTGTTGCAGCCATGCTGACGCCCCCCGCGCTATCGCTTTACGTCCACCTGCCGTGGTGCGTACGCAAATGCCCGTATTGCGATTTCAATTCGCACACGGCCAAAGGCGCGCTGCCTATCGAGGCCTATGTCGATGCGCTGCTGGCCGATCTGGATTTTGATCTGCCGCTGGTGTGGGGCCGGGTGGTGCATAGCGTGTTCTTTGGCGGCGGCACGCCTTCGTTGTTTCCGCCAGAGGCGATTGACCGTTTTTTGCAGCAAGCCAGCGCGCGCCTGCGGTTTGCCCCGGATGCTGAAATCACGTTGGAAACCAACCCCGGCACGGTGGAACATGGCCCGTTTGCCGGCTACCGCGCCGCGGGCGTCAACCGCCTGAGCTTTGGCGTGCAGAGTTTCGATGACGGCTGCTTGCAGCGTCTGGGCCGCATCCACTCCAGCCACGATGCCGAGCACGCCATCCAATCCGCGCAGGATGCCGGCTTCGACAATTTCAACCTTGACCTGATGTATGCGCTGCCACAGCAGACCTTGGCGATGGCCCGGCACGATGTCGAACGCGCGATCGCCCTGGCCCCCACCCATATCAGCCATTACCAATTGACACTGGAAACCGGCACCCGGTTTGCCGCACGCCCACCCGCCGGGATCCCTGATATCGACAGTGCCTGGGACATGCAGGAGGCCTGCCAGGCGCAACTGGCGGCGGCCGGCTACGCCCAATACGAAACCAGCGCCTACGCCAGACCCGGCCGGCAATGCGCACACAACCTCAATTATTGGCGCTTTGGCGACTACCTCGGCATCGGTGCCGGCGCGCACGGCAAGCTGACTTTGGGGGCCAGCCAGCAAGTCTTGCGCCGCTGGAAACTCCGTCACCCGGAGCTGTATCGCGAAAAAGCCGGCTCGGCCGACGCCGTGGGCGGTGATGAATACCTGACTGCGCAACGGCTGCCATTCGACTTCATGCTCAATGCCTTGCGCCTGAACGAGGGCGTGTCGCTGTCCCTGTTTGAAGCGCGCACGGGGCTGCCGAGGGATGTCATCGCCACCCGGCTTGCCAAGGCCCACGCCAATGGCTGGCTGGAACCCGATCCGGACTGGCTGCGCCCCACCGAATTAGGCCGCCGGTTTGCCAATGACGTGATTGGCCTGTTTCTAGACTGAACCGCGTGTCAACGATGGTGACGATCGGCACGGATTGAGACAACGCCGGTTCGCGCATACCATGCAAAATCTTGTCCGCGCATCGGGGGCGCAGATGGCCAACGCCACCTCTACCACATCCACCGGCACTGCACCGAATACGCTTGCCAAAGCGCACCTGCCGCGCTATCCGAAACAGGTGCTGGAACACTTGCTGGATGTGGCACGCAATGCATTCGATGAGCAACTGCCTTTTATCCTGCACGAGGCCGAGCTAGTGCTCGCGCGCGCGCCCATCGGCAGCGACACCCGACAGGAAGATGCACGCCTGACATCGATTCGCAGCCTGGGGGCCGGCTCCAGAACCTTTGTGCGGATTTTCTTGGCGCATATCGAGTCTGCCATGGCCAGCGTGGACAGCAACCGGTTGGCCACTACCGCATCGACTGCGGATCCCGAGTTTCCCCACGTCGAGCTGAGCTTGCTGGACGATGATGAGGTCAGCGACGATGCCACGCTGGACAACATAGCCAGCCGCATGGAGGCACGTAACAGTCTTGGCCTGCAGCTGATGGGCCTGCGATTTGGTGTACTCGCAGGCGCCCCGGCATTGCAAGTTGAATACCTGCCGTTAGGACCGCACACGTTGTGCTATGCCTTGGCGGAAGCGGCCACTGCGCTAACCCTGTCGCGTTACGCCAAGCTGCAACTGTTCCAGCAATTCGAACGCAGCATGGTGGAGTTTTACCCGACACTACTGGAAGCGTTCAACGCCCAGCTGATTGAAGACGGGATCTTGCCGCATTTGAGTTTCGTGCCGGTACGTGTGCGTCCTGGCTCCGCTGCAAAGAATGCCACCGCCGAAAACACCGCCCCCTCCACACCGCCACCCGCGATGTTCGAAACCGTCCCCTTGCGCAGCTCCGATCCCGGCGAGCTTGTGCCACCGTCGCCGATTGCGCAGGTTTCGCCCGAACCAACGGCCACCGCAACCGACCCCGGATTCAGCACGCTGCAAACGCTCCTGAATCAGCGCCGCAGCCTGCTCAGCAAGTTGCGCCCGGGTGCCCGTGACGAGCGCGTCCGTGAACCCTTGCAGCACAGCGACGTGCTGGCGGGGCTGCTGCGGATGCGCACCGGCAATGTCCGTGCCGATTCGGTGAATGAATACCGGCAAATCCTGCTGGCACAGGCGCGCCAACTGCAGGGGCATGGGGTGACGTTGTCGCAGACCGACCATGACACCTTCGATCTGCTGGTGATGTTTGTCAACCAACTGCAAGGCAATCTGCGCAAATCCAGTATTGGAGATGCATTGGTCGATCGCTTGAAACTGCCGCTGCTGCAAATGGCACTGCGTGATCAAAGCTTCTTCGTGGATGCCAATCATCCCGCCCGTCAACTGTTGAATTCGGTATCCCAAGCCGGTGCCAAATGGCTGCCGGAAGAGGATCTGGATCCACAGTGGTTGGGATTGCTGCAACGCGCGGTGCTGACCATTCAGCAAGAACCCAACTGCACGGTTGATACATTTGTTGAGGCCAATCGGACCCTGCAGTCGGGCCTGCAAGCCATGACCCGCAAAGCAGAAATGGCCGAACGCAGGCAAGTCGAAGCCGCGCGCGGGCGGGAAAAACTGGAAGTGGCACGCAGCCGTGCACAGGTTGAAATTGCACGTCGCACCCAAGGCCGCAATTTGCCGGAGTTTCAAACTGCATTGTTGGAACAGGCATGGGTTGACGTGCTGTCACTGGCGCATCTGCGCAGTGGTGATCACTCCGATGCCTGGCACCAATTGCTGGAAGTCACCACCCGCATCATCGACACCTGCACCGATGGCAGCCAGGGCGCGCTGCCGCAGGCAGATATCGAATGCATGCGCAGCTCGCTGGAACAAGTGGGCTATCACGCCGAAGGTGCCGAAGCCATTACTCAGCATCTGGTCAATGGCAATGCGGCAACCGCCGATTCCTGCCAGGAATTGTTGTCGAAATACGGCAACCAATCGCGTTTGGGTGAGGGCCAGGTGGCTGCCTCAGCCACCCCCGAAACGCCGTTGTCCGCTCAAGAGCAATTGGCGCAGCAAGCACTGCGTGGCCTGCAGGAACCCGTATGGATGGAAGTCCAGAACGAACATGGCCAGAGCCATCGCTTCAGGCTGGCATGGGTCAGTGCACAGACCGGACAAATCCTGGTTGTCAATCGTCGCGGCCAGCGCATCGCCAATGACGATCTGGATTCGCTATCGCGCAAACTGGCCGCCGGCCAAATGCGTTTGTTGGTCGACGATGCCTCACCCACCGAAGCCGCTTGGAGCGCCACTTTGGATAGTTTGAAGCGGTTTGGGCATGATGCCGACCAGCAAGATCCGGAGGCCCGCCATGGGGATTGAATCGCGCCGCCAGCCGCGCCGTGCCGTGTCCGGCATCGTGGAGGTCATCGACACCATGACCGATGAAATCGTGGGCCATCTTGGCAACCTGTCGTCGGGCGGCATGTTGCTGATTGCCAACCGCGATCTGCCCGAGGATGCGTTGTTTCAGCTGCGTTTCAACCTGCCCGACGAGATCGGCGCAGCACAACCGATTATTGCTGGCGGGCATGTGCTGTGGCAGGCACGTGGGCATGCGCCGGGGCAGTATTGGGTGGGCATGCGGTTTTTGGGGTTGTCGCGCGATGCCGGGCACCGTCTGCGCATCTGGTCCACGCAACCGGCCAGCTGAGCAGGTCAGCTGCAGCGCAACGGCCAATGCGCGACAATCGCATTTTCCCCGCGGCACTCTGCTCATGTCCTCAGCTACGCTTGCCTCGCTGTACCCGCAGCACATTGACACCCTGCTGGCGCGCAGCGCCGAAGCCTTGCAGCGCGGCGGCTTCGACCACCTGCTGATCCCCAGCGGCACGCTGCACTACCAAGCCTTCGATGACCGCGATTACCCGTACGCGGTCAATCCGCAATTCAAAGCGTGGCTGCCGTTGACCCGCGCGCCCGGCAGTTGGCTGCTGATCAGCCCCGGCCAGCGCCCCAAGCTGCTGTTTTTGCAGCCGCATGATTATTGGCATGTGGTGCCGGATGCACCCAGTGGCTACTGGGTAGAGCACTTCGACATTCTCACCATTCGCACAGCAGACGAAGCCCTGATGCATCTGCCACAAGACCTCGCCAGCTGCGCGATCGTGGGTGAGCCGCACAGTGCGCTGGGTGCTTGCGTCCCCAACAATCCGGCCGCCGTCGTGCACTATCTGGAGTATCACCGCGCGTTCAAAACGCCGTATGAAATCGAGATGATGCTGCAGGCCAACCGCATCGGCGTGCGTGCGCACCGCGCCGCCGAGCGCGCCTTCCGCGCCGGGGCCAGCGAGTTCGGCATCCATCTGGCCTATTGCCAAGCCGCCGGCCAGGACGCCAACGACCTGCCCTACGGCAACATCGTGGCACTCAATGCACACGGTGCCGTGCTGCACTACACCGACCGTGACCGTGTGCCGCCCAAGCCGGTGCGCAGCTTCCTGATCGACGCCGGGGCCAGCTTCGGCGGCTACGCCAGCGACATCACCCGCACCTATTCCGCCGCGGATGACGAATTCGCCGCGATGATCCGCGCGGTCGATGCCGCGCAGCTCAAACTTTGCGATCACGTGCGCGCCGGCACCGATTACGCGCACATCCATCTGCAGGCGCACCTGCTGCTGGCCGGTGTACTGCGTGAATTCGGAGTATTGAACATGTCGCCGGAAGCAGCCCTGGCCAGTGGCGTGTCCAGCGCGTTCTTCCCGCACGGGATTGGCCACGGGATTGGCTTGCAGGTGCACGATGTGGCTGGCTTTGCCGCATCGGACAGCGGCGGCAGTATCGCCAAGCCCGACGGCCACCCCTATCTGCGCCTCACCCGCACGCTGGCCCCCGGCATGGTGGTGACGATTGAACCGGGGATCTATTTCATCGACATGCTGCTGGACGAA
>DAORUL010000047.1:0-12217 GCA_035433165.1 Thermomonas sp.
CCGGTGCTGGCGCTGGTCGTCAGCCTGTTCATCCTGCTGTTCGGCCTGCGCGCCTTCAGCGAATTGAACGTGCGCAAATATCCGGAAATGCGCAATGCCGTGATCAACATCAACACCACATATTTCGGTGCCGATGCGGACTTGATCCAGGGTTTTATCACCACGCCACTGGAGCGCGAGATCGCCAGTGCCGAGGGCATTGATTACATGACCTCGACCAGCGCAGCGGGGATGAGCGCCATCCAGGCCTATATCCGGCTGGACAAGAACCCCAGCGAAGCGCTCACCCAGATCAGCGCCAAGGTCAACAAGATGCGCGGGCAATTGCCATCGCAGTCGGAAGACCCGGTGATCGACCTGAAGCAGGGCGAGAGCATTGCCAGCATGTATCTGTCGTTTGCCAGCGACCGTTTGGATGGCAACCAGATTGGCGACTATCTGACCCGCGTGATCCAGCCCAAGCTGGTGACGGTGCCCGGTGTGCAAAGCGCAGACATCATGGGTGCCGGCAACTTCGCCATGCGCGTGTGGTTGAAGCCGGAAAAAATGGCCGCGCTGAAAGTGACCGCCAGCGATGTCTCGCAAGCCTTGCAGTCGAACAACGTGTTGGCCGCGTTGGGCTCGACCAAGGGGCATATGGTTGCGATCGACATGACCGCGCGCACCGATCTGCGCAATGCCGAAGAGTTCCGCAAGCTGGTGGTACGTGAGCAAGACGGTGCGATTGTGCGCCTGGGTGACATCGCCGACGTGGTGTTGGGCTCCGACAGTTATGGCACATCGGTGCGTATCAATGGCGGCGATGCAGCCACCTTCATCGGCATCAGTGTGGCGCCCGATGCCAACTCGCTGGATGTGATCAAGGCCGTGCGCAAGGTCTGGGACAACGAAATCATCCCGCAATTGCCACAGGGCATGCACGCCAGCATTCCGTACGACAGCACCGAAGCGATTCAGGATTCGATCAACGAAGTGATCCGCACCATTGTGGAAGCACTGCTCATCGTGATCGTGGTGATCTATCTGTTCCTGGGGTCACTGCGCAGCGTGTTGATCCCGGCCATTTCCATCCCGCTATCGCTGATTGGCGGGCTGTTCCTGATGCTGCTGATGGGTTTCACCATCAATCTGCTGACCTTGCTGGCGATGGTGCTGGCGATTGGCATCGTGGTGGACGATGCGATCATCGTGCTGGAGAACATCCACCGGCATATCGAAGAAGGCATGAAGCCGATGGACGCCGCGATTCGCGGCGCGCGCGAATTGGCGTGGCCGGTGGTGGCGATGACCACCACCCTGATTGCGGTGTATTTGCCGATTGGTTTCCAAGGTGGGATGACCGGCGTGTTGTTCACCGAATTTGCGTTCACCTTGGCCGGCGCGGTGTTGTTGTCGGGCGTGATTGCGCTCACGTTGACGCCGATGATGAGCGCGAAGATCCTGATTGCGCATGACCCCGACCACCCCAAGGGCAAGTTCGAGCTGTGGTTGGATAATCGCTTCGACAAACTGCACCACGCCTATCAACGCCGCCTGCATGGCGCGCTGGAGACCAAGGCCGTGATCGCCGTGTTTGGCCTGATCGTGCTGGTCAGTTGCGGTTTCCTGTACGCAGGCGCGCCAAAGGAACCGGCACCGGTGGAAGATGAGGGCTTCATCTTCTCGGTGGCCAGTGCGGACCCGGTGGCCACGCTGGATTATGTGGAACGCTATACCGCTGAAATTTCCAAGTTCACCGCCAAGATTCCCGAGATCAAGGAGACCTTTTTGATCAACGGTGGCATGGGCGGTGGCGGCGGCGGGGCCAGCCCCAGTGCGATGGCCGGTTTTGTGCTCAAGCCGTGGAGCCAGCGCAGCCGCTCCACCACGCAAATCCTGCAGCAAGAGCTGCAACCCAAGCTCAATGAGATCAGTGCGCTGAAGGTGTTTGCATTGGTGCCGCCCTCACTGCCCAGCGCCGGTGGTGGTGGCGGTGGTGGTGAATTCATCATCGGTGGCGTGGGCAACTTGCAGCAGCTCTCGGAATTGTCGGACGCCATTTTGGCCAAGGCATACGCCAGCAAGCGCTTCATCTTCCTCGACAAGGATCTGAAGATCGACAAGCCGCGCATCGAGGTCAACATCGACCGCGACAAAGCGGCGATGCTGGGGATAGATATGCGCACGCTGGCCGCCGACATGTCGTCGATGCTGGCCGGCGGCTACAGCAATCTGTTCTCGATGGAAAACCGCTCGTACAGGGTGATCCCGCAGGTGCAACGCAAGGACCGCCTCAATGCCAGCGATCTTGAAAACTATTACACCCGCACCCGCGATGGGAAACTCATCCCGCTGTCCACCATCGTCACGTTGAAGCAAAGTGCGCAGCCGCAATCGCTCAAGCGCTTCCAGCAGCTCAATGCGGTCTCCATCACGTTTGCCCCGCGTCCCGGCGTGAGCAAGGGCGAAGCGTTGGCCATCCTCGACCAAGCCGCAAAAGAAGTGCTGCCGCAAGGCTATAGCGTGGACTATGCCGGTGAGTCGCGGCAGTTCAAGCAGGAAGGCTCGGCCATGCTGATGACCATGGCGCTGGCCTTGATCGTGATTTTCCTGGTGCTCTCGGCGCAGTTTGAAAGCTTCCGCGATGCGTTGATCATGTTGCTCACCGTGCCGATGGCCATTTGTGGTGCGCTGCTGGCATTGAACGTGTTGGCACTGGTGTCCGGCATCCTGCAAGCGATGGGGGTTGAGGCCTTCCCCGGCATGAGTATCAACATCTATACGCAGGTGGGTCTGGTGACATTGGTAGGCGTGATTTCCAAGCACGGCATCCTGATCGTGGAATTCGCCAACAAGCTGCAAATCGAACAGGGCATGAGCAAGCGCGACGCGATTGAAGCCGCCACCGGCATTCGTCTGCGCCCGGTGTTGATGACCACCGCCGCGCTGGTGTTTGCGATGATCCCGATGCTGATGGCCAAGGGCCCCGGCGCGGCCTCACGCTTCTCGATGGGCGTGGTGATTGCCTCGGGCATGACCATCGGCACCTTGTTCACCTTGTTCGTGCTGCCCGCGTTCTATCTGTATCTGGCGCGCGAACACAAGCACGAACCAGTGACTGATGCAGCAGACACTTTGCCTGAGCCGCAACACGGTTGAGGCTGCGCAGCGATGACAACAAAACGCCCGGGCAACCGGGCGTTTTTGATTGCGGGAGTGCCGAGCACAGCCTTGCCGTGGTGGGGGCATGTTCGAGCGCGCCATGGGTGGCGCGCGGCCGCGTATCGTAGCTGGATGCGAAGCCTAAGCGGCGAATATGCCCCCGCCACGGCAAGGCTGCTGCAAGTGATTAGACAGCGGTTGGAATCCGCAAATACTGCGTCAGCGCCGAAGGCGCTGCATTCGGCGCATACGGCAGCACGCCCCAACACGGCGCTGGCAACCGCGCACGCAGCATCGCGATGTTGTCATCCACGCGCGCCATCGCCAGATCCACTTGCGAGCCAATCCAGCCGGCCAGATGCACGCCATCATCCACAATCGCACGCGCACTCAGCAGCGCATGATTGAGGCAGCCCAAGCGCAAGCCCACCACCAGCACCACCGGCAAACGCAGCATGCGCACCAAATCTACTTGCATCAATCCTGCCGACAACGGTGCCGCCCAGCCACCCACCCCTTCCACCACCAAGGCCTCCACTTGCGAAGCCAACCGTGCGTGTGCCGCCAGGATCGGCAGCAGCTCGATGGCCACGCCCGCATCCCGCGCCGCCAGCTCCGGCGCCAATGGATGCTCCAGCGCAAACGGATTGATGTCGGCATAGGCCAATCCCGGCATGCCTGCTGCTTGCAGCGCAAGCGCATCTTCGTTCTTCCATGCACCGTCAATCTCGGTGCAACCACTGGCCACCGGCTTCATCCCTGCCACGCGCAAGCCATGTCCACGCAAGGCATGCAGCAGGGTGCAACTGGTCAGTGTTTTGCCGATGCCGGTATCGGTACCCGTCACGTAAATCGAGAACATTGTGCTTTCGTAGTCGCCGATGGAGGCTGCATGGTAGCCCTGACGCGTGCGATTGCTACACTTGGCAGATGACCTTTACCGCCGCCTCCCTTACCGGCAGCAAGCCGGCGCAATACACACAGCTGTTGGCACAGGCGCAAGCCCTGCTGCATGGCGAGCGTGACCGCATTGCCAATGCCGCCAATCTGTCGGCGCTGGTATATCACGCACTGCCTGACCTGAATTGGGTGGGGTTTTATTTTTTCGATGGCGATGAATTGGTGGTGGGCCCGTTTCAAGGGCTGCCGGCCTGCGTGCGCATCCCGCTTGCCAAGGGTGTGTGCGGCGCGGCGGCGCGCTTGCGGCAAACCCAACGCGTTGAAGACGTCAATGCGTTCCCCGGACATATCGCCTGCGACTCCGCATCGCGCTCGGAGCTGGTGGTGCCGCTGTATCAGGGCGATACCTTGCTGGGTGTGTTTGACCTCGATAGCCCTCTGCCCGCGCGCTTCGATGCAGACGATCAAGCCGGGCTGGAAGCCATCGCGCAAGCGTATCTGGATGCCCTGTAATGAGCGCTGCGAAGATGCGCAATATCGGTCCGAAGTCTGCTGCATGGCTGCGGCAAGTGGGCTTGCGCTCGCTGGAAGACATCGCTGCCATCGGCACCGTGGATGCCTTCATGAAGGTGCGCCGGGCCGGCTTCAAGCCCAGCCTCAATTTGCTGTATGCACTGGAAGGTGCTCTGCAAAATTGCCACTGGCAGGAGGTGCCGGACGCGCGCCGCACGGAGCTGGTCAGCGCCGCCGAAGCCGCCATTGCCCTGCTGCCGCCGCCGCGTGGGCGACCCGCCGCAGCACCGGTGACCACCACCCATCATGAACAGGCGCCGGCACCGGCATTCAACCTGTTCGATGACGAGCGCGGCAGCGACGCTGCGGCCGACTGAGCCGCTTGCGCTACAATGCCCGCGCTTCAAGGTGATTGGCGGGCCCTGTCCGCTGATTGAAACGGGAAGCCGGTGACGCTGCACGCAGGTGCAACCAGTCCGGCGCTGCCCCCGCAACGGTAAGCAAGACAAGTTCGGCAACAACCACTGTGCGCACATCGGTTTGATGTTGGCATGGGAAGGTGCCGCACGGGCCCATCACAGGATGTGCCGCTTGCAAGCCCGGAGACCGGCCTTGAAGTTTGTTGGTTGCGATGCGGCGGGCATTGCGCGACGTCGCGCCTGCTGCTTGCTGCATCGCCCGTCTGCGTGTTCCGCCGTATTGCAACCGTCCCCTTCGCCATGGCGTGCGGATTGGCGCGCCGGAGAGACTCACATGCAATCGCGCAACACCCTGCTTCGCTTGTCCCCCTTGAGTTGCACCCTGGCTTTGGCCTTGCCCTTGCCCGGCATCGCGTTTGCGGCAGATGCCGCCAATACCGCCAAAGACCTCGACAAAGTCATTGTCACCGCCACTCGCACGCCTGCCACCGTCGATGCCGCGCTGGCCGCAGTGGAGGTGATCGACCGCGCACAAATCGACGCCAGCAGCGCGCGCTCACTGCCCGAATTGCTGCGCGGTCGGGCCGGCATCACCCTGATCAACCAAGGCGGGCTGGGCAAGCTGTCCACGTTGTTCATGCGTGGCACCGAGTCGGACCACACCTTGTTTCTGATCGACGGCGTGCGCGTGGGTTCGACCACCTCGGGCCTGACCTCGCTGCAGGACATTCCGCTGGCGCAGATCGACCATATCGAAATCGTGCGCGGGCCGCGCTCGTCGTTGTATGGCGCCGATGCGATCGGTGGCGTGATCCAGATTTTCACCCGCCGTGACACACGCACTGGCACGCATGGCCATGCGCGGATTGCCGTCGGCAGCAACCAATTGCGCGAAGCTTCTGCGGGCGTGGAACTGCGCGGCGCACGCGGTGGCGTGGGTGTGGATGTGGCCCACCAATCCACCGCCGGCATCAATTCCTGCCTGGGGGATTACAACCCTGCCACGTGGGTGGGCGCCGGCTGCTTTATCGTGCCGGGCACGCATCTGGATCGCGATGGTTATCGCAACAACAGCGCCGGCGTGCACGCCGATTTTTCACCCAGCACCGCCTGGCAGCTGGATGCACGCGCCACCCGCGCCACCGGCCATAACGATTACGACGGCGACTACGTGGACAACTCCGACATCGTGCAGCAGACCGTGGGCGGCAGTGCGCGCTGGACGCCGTCGCAAAGCGTGCAAGTGAAGTTGACGCTGGGCCGCAATACCGATGATTCGGCCAACTATCTGGGCACGGTGTTCAGCAACCGCTTCGTCACCACTCGCGATACCGGCAACCTGCAAGCCGACCTCACCCTGACGCAGGCACAGCTGCTCACCACCGGGTTTGATTGGCTGCGTGATGCCGCCACCACCCGGGATCCGTGGTCGCCGTTTACCGCAAGGCGCGGCAATCGGGCCGGTTTCGTGCAATACCAAGCCACGTTCGGCAAGCAGGATCTGCAACTGTCGCTGCGCCACGATGACAACGCTCAATTCGGTGGCCACACCACCGGCGGGATTGCCTGGGGCATGGACCTTGCCGAAGGCTGGCGGGTGACGGCCAGCCATGCCACCGCGTTCAAGGCGCCCACCTTCAACGAGCTGTACTACCCCGGCGCCAGCAATCCGTTGCTGCGCCCCGAAGACTCCCGCAGCAGCGAACTGTCGCTGACGCGCAGCGGTGACGGCTGGCAGCTGCAGGCCAATGCGTATCAGACCCGGATCAGCGATCTGATCGCTTGGGATTCCTCGCAGTTCAAACCGGTCAATGTGGACTCGGCGCGCATTCGTGGCGTTGAGTTGACCGGCGATCTGGCACTGGGCGACTGGTCGCTGCGTGGCCAACTCAGCTGGCTGGAGGCACGCAACCAAAGCGCGGGGACAAGCCACGGCAGGCAACTGGCCCGCCGCCCCACCCGCAGTGCGCGGCTGGACTTGGATCGCGATATCGGCGATTGGAGCTTTGGCATCAGCGGCATTGCCGAAGCGGCGCGTTGGGATGATGTAGCCAACAGCCTGCGCGTGGGCGGCTACGGCACCATGGACGGCCGCGTGTCATGGCATTTGTCAAAACAGTGGACGCTGCAAGCCAACGTGGTCAACGCCTTCGACAAGCACTATCAAACCAGCGCCTGGTATGCCCAGCCCGGCCGCGAGTACACCCTCAGCGTGCGCTGGCAGCCCGAATAAGGATGCGGTGCCGCACGGAAGCGGACAGGCCCGGCAGGGATGCCGGGCCTTTGTTGGCCCAATGCGCACTCAGCTTGCGCCAAATCCACGCTCCCGCCCCCATACCACCGCAGCGCTACGGCGGTTGACGCCGATTTTCCCATACAGCGTGGCCACGTGGTTGCGCACAGTATTACGTGACAATCCCAACGTGTCGGCAATATCGCCATCGTTCCGTGCGCTGCAAATCAGCTCCAGCACCTCACGCTCACGCGTGGTCAGGCTTTCGCTATTCGCGGCAGCTGCCTGGGGTCGGCGCACGTGCGCCAGCTTCTCCATTACGGTCCGCGAAAACCACGAGGCATCCTTCATCACCGCCTCGATCGCACTGATCAGCTCTGCCTCGGTGCGCTTTCTATCGGTAACATCCTGAATTACAAACAACGCACACGCTTCATCATGGATCACCACCGATTCCGCAGATAGTGCGCCTTCGATGATCGAGCCATCTGGCGTACGCAACTGCACATCGCGATTGAGTACACCCTGGCCGGATTCCAGTGCGATCCCGATGTCACGCAATGCCTTGTTGCTCAGGTGCAGGCCAATGCGAGTAAACGGATAACCCACAATTTCGCCGCGCGACCTGCCTACTGCAGTACCCAATGCACCATTGGCCTCAATTACGCACCAATTCGATTGCACGCAGACCAGCATGGGCACCGGTGCCATCCGGAATGCCTTGGCGAAGCGCTCCTCACTTTGCCGCAATGCATCTTCGGCGCGCCTCTTGAATTCCAAATCGACAAACGAAAGCAGCATGCATGGCCGTCCGGCCACGACGATTGGTTGCCCCGAAATCATTACCGATCTGGAGCCCCCGTCCTTTGCGAATACGCGAGACTCTTGCGGACGGATGATCTCGTGCGACGCGAGTGCCTGCAGTGCGGCATCCCGCTGATCGGCTTCGCGGAACACGTCGATCTCATGCAACGGGCGGCCCACCAACTCTTCGGATCCGAATCCAGTCAACTCACAAAATCCGTCGTTAACCCGAAGATAACGCGAATCTTCTAGGCGCAAAATCGCAGCCGGCTGCGGCTTGGCCGAAAAGAAGCGGGCGAACAGGTACTCGGCATCGACTTTTTCCGCATGATTGCGAACAATCAGCAGCGCGTACTCACGCCCCCCAAACTGATCATTTAATACCAGTTCATCAAACTCAAGAATACGTGAAAAACTTGCATCCCCGGAACGTGAGACTTCCAGCTCCCAGCCACGGAAATGCTCGCCCAGCAGCACCCTGGCCATCGGCGTCCGCTTGCTTGCAACAACCCGTCCAGTGGGCTCACGAAAGCCGAACCGCTGTCCGTACTCGGCTGCGTCCGCACCCAGCTCCACACGTGTGATGCAGGCATGCATGTCAAGTGCTGCGCTGTTTGCAGCAACAATGCATGCGTTTTTATCCAACACGATCACGCCATCTGCAAGGGCATTGATCAATTGATCCAGATGCTGCAGTGACAACCCGCTGGCAGGAATTTTGCTGGACATGGATGCTCCTTGCTGTAGTTGTAGTGCCAAGCGTTACGGCCCGGTTACCTGGTCGTTAACCATAGTGCCGAATAACTAGCACTACTAGTAATTTTAAGTCTCGTGGATGGGCAAATCGGTAAATAGCATGGGCCATGTCCGCTTGTGCCTGATGGCTCACGGACAACCGCCAGCCGCACAACGGCCCGCGCGGCTCCCCCACCGGCCCGATGCATCCAAGCCGGTCGCACCCAAGGAGATTCGAATGAACACACAGAACAAGCTCACCTCACTCACGCTGACTTGCGTTTTTCTGTTCGGCAACGGCGCCGCATTGGCCCACCCTCTTCACGCTACGGCACAGGCGTCCGGCAAGTCCTCCAGCGCCCCGCAAGCAGTGGACGATGCCTGGATCACCACCAAGGTCAAAGCCGAGCTTGCCACCACGAAAGGCGTTGCTGCCAGCGACGTCTCTGTCACCACCGCAGACGGCCGAGTGACGTTGACCGGCGTGCTTGCCACCAAGACCGCGGTAAACAAGGCCGTGGCAACAACCCAAGGCATCAAGGGCGTCAAGAGCGTGGATGCTGCCGGACTGAAAGTAGGTACCCCGGCCAAGGTAAAGCCGAGTGATGCCACCAGCGAGCACAGCGCCGATGCCGGACAGGCTGTTAACGACGCGTGGATCACCACCAAAGTCAAGAGCGAACTTGCCACAACCGCGGGCGTGCCTGCCAGCGACGTGACCGTGCAAACGGTGGACGGCGTGGTGACCCTCACCGGCTCGCTGGACGGTGAACTTGCAATGAAGAAGGCCGTTGCCGCAGCGCGCAGTGTTAAGGGCGTGAAGCAGGTTGATGACAGTGGTCTCAGCTTCAGGCATTGAACATCACAAGGCCTGCGAGCCTTGTGCCACCACCGGTCGGCTCGCAGCAGGACGCCACGAAAGACCGCAGAACACCGGCCCGTCTGGCATCCCAACAATCAAGGGTGAACGACACGATCGCCCAGTACCTTCAGCGGCCCCATGGCATATCAAAGCGATGCCGTGCCGCACACAGGAGAAACGACATGAACGAAGATCGCATCCAGGGTCAATGGAAGCAGCTCACCGGCAAGGTCAAGCAACGCTGGGGCAAGCTAACCCACGACGACATTCAAGTAGCCGAAGGCAACGAAGACTATCTGGCTGGCAAATTGCAGGAACGCTACGGAATGGCCAAGGATGAGGCCAAGCGGGAAGTGAACAGCTTCATCGACTCACTCTGAGGCAGACCGAGGCACAGGCAGCGCCCTCCCCCAACCATGCCTGTGCCCCGAATTGCACATCGCAGAACAACACAACCGAACGGCACCCACACGCATCCGATCGGTTTCATTGCAAAGGAGAACGACATGCTTCGCTATGCCATCGTGTTTTTCATCATTGCCCTGGTTGCTGGATTCCTCGGATTTTTTTCGATCGCGGGTACCACCGCCTGGATCGCGAAGGTCCTATTCATCCTGTTTCTGGTTTTATTCGCGATTTCGCTGATCAGCGGCCGCCGCCCTCGCGTTTGACGAGCGGTGAGCAGTGCCCGCATGGATCGGTGATGCCGTGATCAGCCGCTCGCTACCCCTTGCCTGAAACGGAAATAAATCATGACTGCCAATAACTACTCGCCCCGGGCACCGGCCATGCGTATCGACGAGGCCGCGCTCGAAATGGCCCGGCAAAATCCTGGTGATGGCGCGGTGACAACCAGCGTGCAGCCCTATGTCGAAGACATCTGCAAATTGTTGAATGATGCGTTGGCAACCGAATGGATCTGCGTGCTGCGCTACAAGCGGCATCACTTCACGGCAAAGGGCATTGCATCACCGGCAATTGCAAACGAATTTCTGGTGCATGCCAACGAGGAGCAGATGCATGCTGACCGCATCGCGGAAAGAATCGTTCAGCTCGGGGGCTCGCCAGAGCTTAACCCGGCCACCCTCGCAGCACGCAGCCATGCCAAATACGATAACTCTGAGCAACTTCAGGCGATGATCGAAGCCAATCTTGTCGCCGAACGCGTGGCGATCGAGGTCTATCGCCAGATGATTTCGCTGATCGGCGACAAGGATCCCACTACCTCCAAAATGCTGCGGGAAATCCTTGCGCAAGAAGAAGAACACGCAGAGGAGCTTGCAGGCTGGGCGTCACATCCGTAGGTGCCGGACTCCCACAGTAGCGTTACCTTGCGCGCACCAAGTCAGGCGGTTCGATGGCCATGTGTTGTGAGCCGGCCCATCTATGCCAACAGCCGTGGATCTGCGACCATGACCGCCCGCCTTGCAGCCACGCCCATGCACGATACCGCTCCGTTGCAAACCCTTGCCGAGCACGCGGCACAGCAGGCGTATGCCCCTTATTCCCGGCTGCGGGTGGGCGCCGCGCTGCGTTCTTGCAGTAGCCACATCTACACCGGATGCAATGTAGAGAACGCCTCGTACACCTTGGGCTGCTGTGCCGAGCGCGCCGCCATTGCCACCGCCGTGCAGGCGGAAGGGACTCACTTCCGGTTGGCCGCTATCGCCGTTGCCGCATTTTCCAGCACGGGTGAACGCCTTCCCATTACTCCCTGCGGCGGCTGCCGGCAAGCCTTGGTGGAGTTTGGCGAAGAAGCGGTCGTGGGATTTCTACTGCCGGATGGGCACTGGCAAGAAGTGCGCGCAAGCGATTTGTTGCCCTATCGCTTTGCATTTCCAAAATAAATCAGCCCTCTAACCAACGCCATGCCGCAACCGGTGGTGGCAGGCTCTCCCCCAAAACAAAGGCCGCCTGCACCTGTGCCTTGGCACGCAAGCCATCACTGTGGCTGCGTGCATGCACGATGGCCAAGGGCTCACCCGCATTCACCCACTCACCATAGCCACCCACCTCTGCAAGCCCAACGGCATGATCAATCGCCGCACCGGGAATGCGCCGGCCGCCGCCCAAATCCACCACGCACTCCCCTAATGCACGCACATCGATGGCCTGTACATAGCCGCTATGCACCGCCAAAACCGGCTGCTGCACCGGCGCTTGTACAAGATGGAATGATTGCTGCCGCAACACATCGCCGGGCCCACCCAATGCCGCCACCATCTTGGCGAAACACTCTGCCGCCGCGCCGCTGCTTAACGCTGCCTCAAGCCGGAACAGCGCGTCAGCCTCACTGTCCGCAAGCTGTCCCAGACACAGCAGCCGTGCCGCTTGCGTCAATACCAATGCACGCAAGCGTGGGCAATGCGGCTGTCCGGTCAGCAGGTTCAAAACACCCAGTACTTCCAAGGCATTGCCTGCGGTCCGCCCCAACACCTGCCCCATATCGCTGAGCACCACCGCCAGCTGCAAGCCGCTGCCTTCCGCCACGGCCTGCATCCGCGCCGCCAAAGCTTCGGCCACCGCCACATCAGGCGTTTGCGCGCCACTGCCCGTCTTGATATCCAACACCAGCGCTTGCGCACCACCGGCAAGTTTCTTCGACAGGAT
>DAORUL010000048.1:0-8963 GCA_035433165.1 Thermomonas sp.
CCAGTGCGGTGATGCGCAAGCTGGCATCGCGTTCGGCCAGATGCGCGGCCTTGCCACCGGGGGCGGCGCAGGCATCCAGTACGCGTGCAGCGTTTGATGGCGACAGCGCGTCGGCCACCGCTTGCGCGGCGCCATCTTGCACCGACACCAGCCCCGCATCGAAACCCGGCAGCTGTTGCACCGGCACGGCCGACTCCAGCAACAATGCATCGGCAAGGTTGGGGTCAACGGCTGAATCGATGCCGGCATCGCGCAGCAGGGTGGCGTAACTGTCGCGCTGTATCCAGCGCCGATTCACCCGCAGCCACATCGGCGGCGTGACCGTGCTTTCGGCAAAAACAGTGGCGGCTTGCTGTGGCCAATCGTCGCGAATTTGTTGCGCAAGCCATGCCGGCCAAGCCGCTTCGGGCGCGGCGGGCGGTAGCGCTTCACGGGTAGCCCGGCGCAGCAGGGCGTTGACCATGCCGGCTTGATGCGCGCGCCCCAGTGCGCGTGCGGCATCCACGGTGGCGGCCAGTGCGGCATGTGCGGGCAAACCCATTTCGAGTTGGGCAAGGCCGACCAGCAACATGCTGCGCAAATTGCCATCACGTTGCCCCAGCGGCCGTGCCATCCACGCATCCAGTGCTGCGTTGTAGCGCACACGCTGGCGCAGCGCCATCAGCACGATGGCCTCGAGCAAAGCGCGGTCACGCACGTCATCGAGTTGCGGCAGAGCACTTCCCAGCGCGGTTTTCAGCGAACGGCCACGATGCAGCACCTCATCGAGGGTGCGTGCAGCGGCCACGCGGGCGGCCACGCCGTCACTCATGGCAGCACATCGCGACGGGCATTGCGGTAATCCTGTGCACTGATCGGTTTGCCGCCGTCGCGCTGCAAGCTGAGCAGGCGCAGCACGCCTTGCCCGCAGGCGATGTCGATGCCCTCGCGCCCTGCACCCAGTACGCGTCCCGGCGCGGCGTTGTGGGCCTCGTCCAGCGCACAAGCGGCATGGATGCGCACGCGCTCGTCGAGCAGCTGCGCTTCGGCCACCGGCCACGGGTTGAACGCGCGCACCTTGTTGGCCAGCACGGTGGCGGGCAGCGCCCAGTCGAGCTTGGCTTCGGCCTTGTCCAGCTTGTGCGCGTAGGTCACGCCCGCGGTGGCTTGCGGCTTGGGCGGCAACACAATCGTGGCACGCAGCAGACCCAGTGCATCGGACAGCACGTGCGCGCCGAGTTCGGCCAAGCGGTCGTGCAGCTGGCCACCGGTGTCATCGGGGCCAATGTCGATGGTCTGCGCGAGCAGCACCGGGCCGGTGTCGAGCCCCTTTTCCATTTGCATCAGGCACACGCCGGTTTGGCGGTCGCCGGCTTCGATCGCGCGCTGGATCGGCGCCGCGCCGCGCCAACGCGGCAGCAAGGATGCGTGCACGTTCCAGCAACCGTGTTCGGGAATCTCCAGCACCGACTGCGGCAGCAGCAGGCCGTAGGCCACCACCACCATCAGGTCGGGCTTGAGGGCGCGCAGCGTGCGTCTGGACTCGGCACTGCGAAAATTATCTGGCTGAAAGACCGGAATCCCGCGCTGCACGGCTTCCAACTTGACCGGCGAAGCCGTCAACTCGCGGCCACGCCCGGCCGGGCGGTCGGGTTGGGTGTACACGCCCACCACTTCGCCGCGCAGGGCCGCGGCGCGCAGGCAGGGCACGGCGAAGTCGGGCGTGCCCGCAAAGACGATGCGCATGGGCTCAGGCCGCGTTGCGCTTGGCCTTCAGCAACTTCTTGCGGACCATTTCACGTTTGAGCGGGGACAGGTAATCGACAAACAATTTGCCGTCCAAGTGGTCCATTTCGTGCTGCACACAGACCGCCAGTACGCCATCGGCGTTCAGCGAAAACGCCTGCCCGTGGCGGTCCAGCGCTTCCACCGTAACGGTGTCGCTGCGTGTCACATCCGCATAAATCCCCGGCACCGACAGGCAGCCCTCCTGATAGACCTGTTCGCCGGCACGGGCGCTGATCCGCGGGTTGATGAACACCAGTGGCCGGCTTTTGTCCTCAGTCACGTCAATCACCATGAAGCGCTTGTGCACGTCCACCTGGCTGGCTGCAAGGCCAATCCCGGGGGCTTCGTACATGGTTTCGAACATGTCGTCGAGCAAGGTTTGGAATGCCGGTGTGACCAATTCCGCCGGGTCAACGTCGGCGGCTTTGGTGCGCAGGCGCGGGTCGGGAAATTCAAGAATCGGGAGCATGGACATGGCGGAAATCCGGTATTTGACAGCCCGCACGGCTGTCCGCTGCCGATTGTAGCCGCTCAAACCTGCACCATCGCTTGCCAGACCGATTGGATTGTGAGCTATATTGAGCGGGCGACAGGGGATTTTGCCAAGAGCTGCGGGGAGATAGCGATCATGCTTGAACGGGTTTCCAACCTGATGCGTTCCAATGTGCCGCGCTCTCGTGGGCTGCGCACGATGCTTGCGGCCGCGTTGTTGACGGTGGCCACCTATGCGGCGGCAGCACAAATGCGCGGTGACCATCCGGATTCTTACGTGGTGAAGCGCGGCGACACCTTGTGGGACATTTCTGCCCGCTTCTTGAAGAAGCCGTGGTTGTGGCCGGAAATCTGGCAAGCCAACCCGCAGATCAAAAATCCGCATTTGATCTATCCGGGTGACGTGCTGAGTCTGGCGTATCTGGATCGTGTGGCGGTGCAGCCGGGCGCACGTACCGAAAGCCCGGTCAATGCCGTGCCGCTGGCGGAAATTGAGCCGTTCCTGAAAGACATGCGGATCGTGTCCGATATTTCCAGTCTGCCGTATGTGGTGGGCCTGGAAGATGGCCGTTTGCACGCATCACGGGGCCAGGTGGCGTATGTGCGCGGCTTGGAAGGCATTGCTGCGGGTCAGCGTTATTTGCTAGTCCGCCCGGAAAAACGCTACCGCATGGTGGAACGCGCCGGGATGTGCTGTGACTTGTTCCAAAGCCAGGACTTGGATGCGCGTGGCCATTCCGGCCCGGATGACGGCAGCTTGTGGAGCAATGCGGTCTTCCCGAGCAAGAACACCGAGTTTCTGGGCTACGAATTGGTGACCCAGACGGTTGGGACGGTGACCCGGGGTGAAGTGGCCGGTATTCAGGCCAGCACGGTGCTGCTGGATGCCGAAGGCCGTGATGTGCGCGCCGGTGATCGCCTGATTCCGGTTGAGGCACAAACCTACGACCTGCAGTTCTTCCCGCATCCGCCCAAGCAGCAGGCCAAGTATGGCCGGGTGACGGTGATGTCGGTGGCGGATCACGACAAGTTCGGTGGCACCCGCGACGTCATCGCCATTTCTGGCGGTGCACGCGAGGGTATCGACAATGGCACCGTGTTCTCGCTGTGGAAGCGTGGCGACTCGGTCACCGACAAGATCAAATCGGGGTTGGATGCCAACGACGACATCACCTTGGCCGAACATAAAGTGCGCCTGCCGGATGAATTTGCCGGTCATGCCATGGTGTTCCGTACCTTCGACAACGTCAGCTACGCCTTGGTCATGAGCAGCGTCAAGCCGGTACGCGTGGGCTACGAGCTCAAGCACCCGGACGCGCCTTACTGAGTTTTCAGGGTTTTCCGACGCAATATCGCAACGGCACCTGAGGGTGCCGTTGTTGTATGTGCGGGATGCTGGGGGTATGTCAGATCGTTGCGAACATGAGCCGCTTCTGCGCTTGCTGCTCAGCGGTGCGCCCGCCTCCGGGCTGCGCCGCCTGCTGGACTCGCACGCCACCGCGCAGGTGGCCGTGGCCGCTGGCGCACGCGATTGGGCCAGCCACGGCCTGGCCGCGCCGGTCTGCACTGCCATCCGCACACCTGATGCGGCGGCGTTGCGCAATGCGGCGGACTGGCTGCAGGCGCCCGGACACCATCTGCTGGGCTGGCGCGATGCCGACTACCCCCCGCTGCTGCGGCGCATCGCCTCGCCGCCTGCAATGTTGTTCGTGGCCGGCGACCCCGCCCAGTTGTGGCGGCCTGCGGTTGCCATTGTCGGCAGTCGGACTGCCACCGCCGGTGGCTGCGCCAATGCCGGGCAGTTTGCGCGGCAGCTGGCCAATGCCGGGCTCTGCATCGCCAGTGGGCTGGCTGCCGGGATCGACGCCGCCGCCCACAGCGCCACACTGGAGGCGGGTGGGGTCACCGTTGCGGTGCTGGGCACCGGCCCGGATGTCGCCTACCCACCGCGCCACCACGCGCTGTTGGAGCGCATCGCGGCCACCGGTGCGGTGGTGTCCGAGCATCCCCCCGGCACCGGCCCGCTGCGCCAGCACTTCCCCAGCCGCAACCGCATTTTGGCGGGATTGAGTCTGGGCACCTTGGTGATCGAGGCCGCACTGCGTTCAGGTGCGCTGATTACCGCCCGTCAGGCCGCCGACGCCGGGCGCGAAGTGTTTGCCCTGCCCGGTTCCATCCACAACCCGATGGCGCGTGGCTGCCATCACCTGATTCGCGAAGGGGCTGCGCTGGTGGAGTCGGCGCAGGAGGTCATCGACGTCCTCAGCCCCTCGGTTCTGGAGCTGGCCCGCGTCCTGCGGGGCGCACTGGATAGCGTGCCCATCCAGCCATTGGCGGCCCTGCCGACACCGCACCAAGACAGTGCCAACTACAACCGGTTGTGGCCTGCCCTGGGCCATGACCCAACCGGTATGGACGAGCTGGAGGAACGCACCGGATTGACGGTGGCCGAACTGTCGGCCATGCTGCTGACGCTGGAACTGGAAGGACGGGTGGTGGCCGAGCACGGCCGCTACTGCCGAATCGGCGGTTGAGACCAGCAATCAGCAGCAACAGCGCCCCGGTGGCGCAGGCAGGGGGGGATGAAAGAAAGCATTCTGGACGTCCTGCTGTATCTGTTCGAACACTATTTCGCCAATGACATTGCGCTGGTGCCCGGCAATGCCCCAGGCAGCCAAGACAGTGCGTTGATGGGGGAATTGATCGAAGCCGGCTTCGCCCCCGATGAAATCCATCGCGCATTTGACTGGCTGGATGTGCTGGTGACGCAGCGACCCGCCGCCATTCCGGCACGTGTCAGCGGCCCAATCCGGGTGTTTCAAGGTGCGGAGCTGGACAAACTGGATGTGGAAGCACGTGGTTTCTTGCTGCTGCTCGAGCAGCACGGCGTGCTTGACGCAAACCAGCGCGAGTTGGTGCTGGACCGAGCCATGGCGCTCGATCAAGACACGCTGGATCTGGATGATCTGAAATGGGTGGTATTGCTGGTACTGTTCAACCAGCCGGGAAGTGAAGCCGCTTACGCTTGGATGGAAACCCAGATGTATCTGGACGATCCGGAACCACTTCATTGAATGGTTTGAACACGGAGATTGCATGACAGAGTGGTATTACGCCGCAGGGGGCACCGAGCAGGTTGGCCCGGTACCGGCAGAGCGGTTGGTTGCGTTGTTGCAGGCGGGGACCATCACGGCGGACACCTTGGTGTGGCGCACGGGCCTGGACAGCTGGCAGCCGTTGCAACGCAGTTTCGAAGAGCTGGGGGTGCGCGCGGCGCCGCCGTTGCCGCCCGCGTTGCCGCCCGCGCCACCCCCTGTGCCGGCCACTGTCCCGCGGCCCGGCATTGTGGTGCATCACGCACCCACGCCCAAGCCAGGCGGCATGTCCGGCTGCCTGATTGCCGCGATTGTGGTGGCGGTACTCGCGGTACCGATGATCGCGATTCTCGCCGCCATCGCACTTCCGGCGTACAACAATTACCGGGTGCGATCTGCAGAGGGCGCCTGTTTGGCGGAAATGAAGGCCTATGCCAACAGCGCGGTGGCGGCCATGAGTAGCGGTGAGTCACCCGGATCGCCACCACATGCTGCGTGCAGTGAAGTGGATGCCGCGGTGGATACGCAAACGCCGATCACCGGTGTCCCCAAAGCACCGGGCAAGAACACGATTACCTGCGAAATGCAGACCGCCACCTGCTCCATTGACGCTTCCGAGAACACCCCATGACCCAATGGCATTACGCAGATCGCAATCATCAGCAGTGTGGCCCGGTGGACGATGCCGAATTGGTGCACCTGTTTCGCAATGGCGACATTGGGCTGGACAGTTTGGTGTGGCATTCGGCATTGCCGCAATGGCAGGCCTTGGGTGATTTCTCCGAGTCCTTGGGCCTGCAAGCAGCTGCGCCAGTTTCACCAGCCTCGCCCGCCTCACCCTATGTGCCGCCGGCCAGCGAGGTGCTGGGCGAGGAGCCTGTCATCAACGGCGGCGAAGTGGTGTACGCCGGGTTTTGGAAGCGGGTGGCCGCCTACACCATCGATTCGATCGTGGTTGGCATGGTGGGTGGGATCATGGGTGGTGTGATCGGTGGCGTGCTGGGTGTCATGTTATTGGGTGGTGGCGGAACCAGTGCGAACACATCGGGCATGTTGATCATCCAGGGGCTCGCCAATCTGGCCGGGGTCGCACTTGGGGTGGCGTATTTCGGCTGGATGCATTCTTCCAGCTCGATGGCCACATTGGGCAAGATGGCGATCGGGATCAAGGTGGTGCGCGAGGATGGTACGCGGATCAGTTTCCTGCGCGGGATGGGGCGTTATTTCGCGCTGATTGTGAGCTCCATCCCGCTGGGGCTCGGGTTTGTGATGGCCGGTTTCACCGAGCGCAAGCGCGCCCTGCACGACATGATGTGCGACACCGTGGTGGTGGATAAGTGGGCGTTCACGGCGCATCCGGAGTTGCAGCGCCGGGAGCTGGGAACGGTGACTGTCATCGTGCTGGTGCTGTTCGGGCTGCTCCTGGTGGTCGGCATCCTGGTGGTGTTCGCAGCGATGGCGATGGTCACCAGAAATTTGCACTGAGCCGCTGCCCGATGTGCCTCGGTGCTTGACACGGGGCATGCATTCGTGATTCCACTATAAATAGCGCCCGGGGCATCTGCTCCGGGCGTTGGCATCTTCGCCGGCCGCATGCACCGGCTCACTGCACTTCGGAAAACCGCGCCGCCATGGCTAAAAATCTGCTTATCGTCGAATCGCCCGCCAAGGCCAAGACGATCAATAAATATCTCGGCAAGGACTTCACCGTTCTCGCCAGCTATGGCCATGTGCGCGATCTGGTGCCGAAGGAAGGTGCGGTAGATCCGGACAACGGGTTTGCGATGCGCTACGAGACCATCGAGAAAAACGAGCGTCATGTGGATGCCATTGCCAGGGCCGCCAAATCCGCCGACCACTTGTTTCTGGCAACCGACCCGGACCGCGAAGGCGAGGCGATCAGCTGGCATATCGCCGAGATTCTGAAACAGCGCAACCTGCTGCAAGGCAAGAGTTTGCAGCGCGTGGTGTTCACCGAAATCACGCCGCGGGCGATCAAGGAGGCGATGACGCAGCCGCGTGATATCGCCGCGGACTTGGTGGATGCGCAGCAGGCGCGGCGCGCGCTGGACTATCTGGTGGGCTTCAACCTGTCGCCGGTGCTGTGGCGCAAGATCAAGGCGGGGCTGTCGGCCGGGCGCGTGCAGTCGCCGGCGCTGCGCATGATCGTGGAGCGCGAAGAAGAAATCGAAGCCTTCATCGCCCACGAATACTGGTCGGTGGAAGCCGAATGCGCGCATCCCGCGCAAGCCTTCACCGCCAAACTCATCAAATTGGATGGCAAGAAGTTTGCGCAGGATACCGGCAAGCTGGACTTCACCCTGACCGACGCCAGCGCCGCGGAAGCGGCGCGCCTGCGCATCCAGCAGGCCGCCGCCGGCAAGTTGCACGTCACCGATGTCACCAGCAAAGAGCGCAAGCGCCGGCCGTCGCCGCCGTTCACCACCTCCACCTTGCAGCAGGAAGCGGCGCGCAAGCTGGGCTTCACCACCCGCAAGACCATGCAGGTGGCGCAAAAATTGTATGAAGGCGTGGCCATTGGGGATGAAGGCGCAGTGGGCCTGATCAGCTACATGCGTACCGACTCGGTGAGCCTGTCGCAAGATGCCTTGGCCGATATTCGCGACGTGATTGCACGCGATTTTGGTACCGCCTCACTGCCCGACAAACCCAATTTCTATCAGACCAAAGCCAAGAACGCGCAGGAAGCGCACGAAGCCGTGCGCCCCACCTCCGCACTGCGCACGCCGGCACAGGTGGCGCGCTTCCTGACCGACGACGAGCGCAAGTTGTACGAGCTGATCTGGAAGCGTGCGGTGGCCAGCCAGATGATTCCGGCCACCCTCAATACGGTCAGTGTGGATTTGAGTGCGGGCAGCGAACACGCCTTCCGCGCCAGCGGTACTACCGTGGTCGTGCCCGGTTTTCTGGCGGTGTATGAAGAAGGCAAGGACAGCAAGAGCAAGGACGATGAGGACGAAGGCCGCAAGCTGCCGCTGATGAAGCTGGGCGATACGGTGCCACTGGATCGCATCCACGCCGACCAACACTTCACCCAGCCGCCGCCGCGCTTCACCGAAGCCTCGCTGGTGAAGGCGTTGGAGGAATACGGCATCGGCCGGCCGTCCACCTATGCATCGATCATCCAAACCCTGCTGGGCAAGCAGTACGCGCTGCTGGAAGGGCGCGCCTTCAAGCCCACCGATATTGGTCGTGCGGTGAGCAAATTCCTGTCCAACCACTTCCCCAAATATGTCGATTACGACTTCACCGCCAATCTGGAAGACGAGTTGGATGCGGTGAGCCGTGGCGAAGAACATTGGATCCCCCTGATGGAGAAATTCTGGGGCCCGTTCAAGGAATTGGTGGATGACAAAAAGGTCTCGCTGGACAAGGCCGACGCCGGCAGCGTGCGCGTGTTGGGCGTGGACCCCGCCAGTGGCCGGCCCTTGAGTGCGCGCATTGGCCGCTTTGGCCCGCTGGTGCAAATTGGCACCGTGGAAGACGAGGAAAAGCCGCGATTTGCCTCGCTCAAGCCCGGGCAAAGCATCTACAGCATCAGCCTGCCGGAGGCGCTCCAGTTGTTCGAGATGCCGCGCCAGCTGGGCG
>DAORUL010000048.1:9063-10692 GCA_035433165.1 Thermomonas sp.
GATGTGGCCAAAGGCTTGATCCTGATCGCCAGCGATGAAGCCCAGTTGGCGGCGTTCATCGAGACATCGCCATTGAGCCAAGCACAGCTTGCGCAGGTGCGCGCCAGCTGGCCGGGGCCAAATACGTGGATCATGCCGGCATCGGCCAATGCACCGCATTGGATCACCGGCGCGCACAATGGCATCGCCGTGCGCGTGACGGCGCACCCGCTGGTGCGGACACTGTGCGATACGTTCGGTGGCGCACTGGTGTCCACCAGCGCCAATATCGCCAGCGAACCCTCGCCGCGCAGCCGCGCCGAACTCGATCCGCGCATCCTTGCGGGTGTGGATGCCATCAGCGAAGGCGAGACCCTGGGCCGCCAGCAGCCCAGCACCATTCGCGACGCACGCAGCGGCAGCACGCTGCGCTGAAACCCGCAGGGGCCTTGTGTTTGCGGGCCCGAGAAGCAGTTTCAAGCGCAACAAAAATTTTCTTCGCCAGCCCACTTGTTGCGCCGCACAAAGTGTGCTTTAGTCGGGTTGTGCACTGCGTCAAACCGGGATTGTTGCCGCGCGGTGTTCTCCACTTTCAATCACATTGGACACTACGATGCGGCGCAGCCCGACTCGGGGTTTGTATGACCCTGCCAGCGAACATGACTCTTGCGGTTTTGGCCTGATTGCGCAGGTGGACGGCAAATGCTCGCGGTCGATTATCGATGGCGCGTTGCAAGCCTTGTCGAATATGGCGCATCGCGGTGGGGTGGCGGCTGATGGTTTGTCGGGGGATGGCTGCGGGATATTGATCCACGGTGCGCAGCCGTTTGTGCGCAGCTTGGCGGAAGAGGCCGGCATCCATCTGCACGCTGCGCGATTTGCCGCCGGCAATGTGTTTTTGCCGCACGACGAAGCTGCTGCCGCACACTGCCGCGCCACGCTGGAGGCCGCACTGGCGCAGCGTGGGGTGCAGGTGGCCGGTTGGCGTGCCGTGCCGCTGGATATGGCCGTATGCGGTGCACTGGCAAAGGCGACTTGCCCGCGCATCGAACAAGTGTTCGTGGAATGTGCAGGCAGTGATGCCGACGCATTCGAGCGTGCATTGTTCCTGGCGCGCAAACACTGCGAGCAACGTTTGCGCGAGTACGCCGAGTTCTACATCACCTCGTTGTCGGCGCGCTTGCTGGGCTACAAGGGCATGGTGCTGCCCAAATATTTGCAGCAATTGTTCCCCGATCTTGCGCGGGCCGATTTGCAGCCGCATGCCGTGTTGTTTCACCAACGTTTTTCCACCAACACCCAGCCGCGTTGGCCGCTGGCGCATCCGTTCCGCTATCTGGCGCATAACGGCGAGATCAACAGCATCGAGGGCAACCGCCGCTGGGCGCAGGCGCGCCGGCAGGTGTGGGCATCGCCCTTACTCGATGTCGGTGAGTTTGATGAAGTGGTGTCGATGCACGGCTCCGATTCGCAATCGCTGGACAATGTGCTGGAGTGGTTGCTGCTCGGCGGGATGGATTTGCCCAAAGCCATGCGCATCCTGATGCCGCCAGCCACGCAGTCACTGGAATACAAGGATGCGGATCTGGCCGCGTTCTACGAGTACTACGCCATCAATTCCGAGCCGTGGGATGGCCCGGCGGGGGTGGT
>DAORUL010000048.1:10792-12039 GCA_035433165.1 Thermomonas sp.
CCGTACAAGCAATGGCTCAAGCAGGGCATGACCTATCTGCACACCGAGCTGATCGACCCGATGCTGGCCGATGTGCCGTTCGACGATGCCACCGTGCACGGCTTCCAAAAACTGTTCCAGCTCACCCACGACGAACAAGAACGCGTGTTGCGGCCATTGGCCGAGTTGGAGCAGGAAGCGATTGGCTCGATGGGTGATGACGTGCCGATGGCGGCGATCAGCCAGCGCGTGCGGCCGCTGTACGACTGCTTCCGGCAAGCGTTTGCGCAGGTGACCAATCCGCCGATTGACCCGTTGCGCGAAGCCTGCGTGATGAGCCTGTCCACCCAGATCGGGCGCGAAGGCAATCTGTTTGTGGATGCCGCCAGCAATGTCGATCACGTGCTGCTGAATTCGCCGGTGTTATCGCAACGCAAGTTGCATCAATTGCTCACGCTGCCACGGTTTGCCACGTCGTACCGTTATATCGATTTGTATTTCGATGACGAAACCAGTCTGCAACAGGCGCTTGATCGCATCTGCGCGCAAGCCGAAGAAGCGGTGCGTGCCGGCGATGAGTTGCTGGTTCTCTCCGACCGTCGGCCACGCCGTGGCGCAGCGGCGGTGCATGCACTGCTCGCTACGGGGGCGGTGCATCAGCATTTGGTCAACATCGGGCTGCGCTGCAACACCAACCTCATCATCGAAACCGGCACCGCGCGTGACCCGCATCACTTCGCCTGCCTGATCGGGTTTGGTGCCACCGCGGTGTATCCGTATCTGGCCTATCAAACCCTGCATGTGCTGGGCCGGCGCGGCATCCTGGGTGGCAAAACCCATGGCGAGCCGGAGCAATTCGGGCGCAGCTATCGGCGCGGGGTGAAAAAAGGGTTGCTCAAGATCCTGTCGAAGATGGGCATCGGCAGTATTGCCAGTTATCGCGGTGCGGGCCTGTTTGAAATCGTCGGCTTGAGTGATGACGTGGTGGCGCGTTGCTTCGAAGGCACGCCCTCGCGGATTGGCGGCGCGGGCTTTGCACGGTTGGAAGCCGATGCGCGCAGCTTGGCGGCCTTGGGTTGGGACGATGATGCCGTGCCGGAAGTGGGCGGCTTGCTGCATTACGTGCACGGCGGCGAATATCATCAATACAACCCCGATGTGGTGCAGTCACTGCAACGTGCTGTCATTACCGGCGAGCGCGACGACTGGAAAACCTATGCCGATCATGTGAATTTGCGCCCCGCCGCTGCGCTGCGTGATTTGCTGCG
>DAORUL010000049.1:0-1749 GCA_035433165.1 Thermomonas sp.
CCCAACCCAAACCCATCGGCATCACATAGCGCCGGGAACCTGGCGCGGTGTTCCAGCAGCGGTGCGGCTTGCAGCAGCATGGTGGAGACCACTTCGGCATCGGTGGCTTCGCTGAGTGGGTGGCCGAGAAAATCAATCACCGCGCTATCACCGGAGTAATGCAGGCCGTTGCCATCGGTACCCACGCGGTTGACACCCACCACATAACTCAGGTTTTCGATGGCGCGCGCGTGCAGCAGGGTCTTCCACGGGTAGCTGCGCACCGCTGGCCAATTGGCCACATACAGCGCCACATCGTAATCGGCCTGCCCGGCTTGACCTTCATCGAAACGGTTGCGCGAAAACACCGGGAAGCGCAGGTCATAGCAGACCTGCAACAAAATGCGCCAGCCTTTCCACGCCACCACCACCCGCGTACTGCCTGCGGCGTAGCGTTCGTGCTCCTTGGCGAAGGAAAACAAATGCCGCTTGTCGTAATGCATCAATTGGCCATCGGGTGTGGCAAACAGCATGCGATTGAACACGCCTTCCGGGGTATGCACCTGCACGCTGCCGGTGATGGCGGCTTGCAGCTTGACCGCTTGCGCGCGCAGCCACGCCACGGTGGGCCCGTGCATGTCTTCGGCGTTGCCGATGGCCTCGTTGGAAAACCCGCTGGTGAAGGTTTCCGGCAACACCACCAAATCCGTGGTGCCGTGCAGCGGCGCAATCAAATGGCCGTAGTAATCGCGGTTGCCGGCAGGGTCATGCCAGCGGGTATCACCCTGCACGATGGAGACGCGGAGATTTTGCATGCGGTGTCCTGAGGTTTGGTCTCTGAAATCAGGCCTTGGGCGGATCCGGGATGAATTTCAACACTTTGCCATTGATGCAATACCGCTTGCCGGTGGGCGGCGGGCCGTCATCGAACACATGCCCCAAATGAATCCCGGAACTGGTGCTGCGCACTTCGACGCGGTGCATGCCGTGGCTGTTGTCGTCGATGAATTCCAATGCGCCGGCCTTCGGTTCGAAGAAACTGGGCCAGCCGCAGCCGCTATCGAATTTGGCATCGCTGCGAAACAGCGCCACGCCGCTGATCGGATCCACATAGGTGCCCGCGCGGTGCTCGTCCAGATATGGGCCGGTGCCGGGCAGCTCGGTGCCACTATCGAAGGCAATTTGTTGTTGCTCTTTGGTCAGCAGATGAAAGCCCAACCACTGCCAGAATTTTTTGACATCGCCGGCATAGCCGGTGAAGCGCGAGACTTCGCGCCCGTGTTCGAACAACACAATCGTCGGCGTGGCCACCAGTGATTTTGCCAATGCCCAGCCGCTGGGCGCTTGCTGCGAGCGCGTCTTCACAAAGGCGACCGGCGCAGACCAATGCGCCAGCACATCGGCCTGGAAGCGTTCGCAATAGGCGCAGTCTTCGGCCTCGTACACCACCAACTGCCGCGCAGCATTCAGGGTGCTTGCATCCAATGCGGGCGTGGCTTGCGGGTTGACACCTTTGCCAAACGCAACCCCTGTGCCGCCTAGCCCGCAATAGCCTTGCGGGTTTTTCAGCAGATAGTCCTGATGATTTTCCTCGGCGCGGTTGTAGTTGCGTACCGGCAGGATTTCGGTGGTGATGGTGCCGAAACCGGCCTTGCCGAGATTGGCCTGATAGATGTCGCGGCTTTGTTCGGCCAACGCCTTTTGCGCCGCATTGGTGAAGTAGATCGCGCTGCGGTAATTGCTGCCCAGATCATTGCCCTGCCCGCCCAC
>DAORUL010000049.1:1849-11876 GCA_035433165.1 Thermomonas sp.
GCGGTCAGCAGCAGTGCCAATAGCAGGGCGATGGGCTTGTCGGTGGACATGGCTGTCTCCGGTGGCGGGATTACAACTTGGACAAGCGTTCGACCGCAGCGTTCACTGTGGCCTCGTTTTTCGCAAAACACAGCCGCAACAGCCGCTGGCCGGCAGGTGGATTGGCATAGAACGGCGATAGCGGAATCCCCGTCACACCGTGCTCTTGCGTCAGCCAGCGCGCAAATTCCAAATCGGGCAGGTCGCTCACCGCCGAATAATCCACCAACTGGAAATACCCGCCCGGCACCGGCAGCAGCTTCAACTTTGTATTGGCCAACTGTGCACGGAAACGGTCGCGTTTGTCTTGGTAGAACGCGCCCAAGGTTTCGTAGTGCTCGGGCTCGGCCTCGATCATTTCGGCAAACGCATGCTGGGCCGGATTGAACGAACAAAACACGTTGTACTGATGCACTTTGCGGAACTCGGCCGACAGCGCAGGCGGCGCAATCGCATAGCCCAACTTCCAGCCGGTGCAGTGGTAGGTTTTGCCGAAGCTCGAGATCACGAAAGCGCGTTGCCGCAATTGCGGATACAGCAGCGCCGATTCATGCCGCGCGCCATCAAACACGATGTGCTCGTATACCTCGTCACTGAGCAAAACAATATCGGTGCCATCCAATAGCGTGATCAGGGCTTGCATGTCGGCCGCGCTGAACATCGCCCCGGATGGGTTGTGCGGGCTGTTGACCATCAACATGCGGGTGCGCGGAGTGATCGCCGCACGCACCGCGTCCCAATCGGGGGCAAAGGTCTGCGGGTTCAGCGCCACATGCACGGCGGTGGCCCCGGCCAACTCGATCGCCGGCTCGTAGCAGTCGTAGCACGGGTCCAGCACGATGACCTCTTCACCGGCGCGCACTACCGCATGGATGGCGTTGAAGATCGCCTCGGTGGCACCGCTGGTGACGGTGATTTCGGCCTCCACATCCGGCGTCCAGCCGTAGCAACGCGCGGTCTTGCTGGCAATCGCCTGCCGCAGTGCCGGGATGCCGGTCATCATCGAATACTGGTTATGCCCCGCCTGCATCGCACGGGTCAGTGCCTCCACCAGGCGCGTCGGTACCGAGAAGTCCGGAAAGCCCTGGCCCAGATTGACCGCACCATGCTGCGCCGCCAACTGCGACATCACGGTAAAAATGGTGGTGCCCACCTTGGGCAGTTTGGTCTCAACGCGCATCGCCAGCTCTGAACGGTGTGGGGATGGGAAGTGTACGCAATCGCGCAGGCCAGCTTGGTGACGGCGCTGCCTTTCAACGGCCGTAGCCGGTTAAAATCGCCCATTCATGCCGAATGCCCCCTCACCATCGTTGCCTCTGCTTGCCGTGCGCGCGCTTGCGTTCTCGCGTGATGACGTGTTGGTGTTCGGGCCACTGGCGTTTTCCGTCGATGCCAATGAAGCCTTGCTGGTGCAAGGCAGCAACGGCGCCGGCAAGACCACGCTGCTGCGCGTGTTGGCAGGTTTGCTGCGCGCCGATGCGGGGGTGATCGAGATCGAAGGTGCGACGGCCGATGCGGCCTCGCGTGCCCGGCACATCGCTTATTTGGGGCATCTGCCGGGGCTGAAGGCGGATCTGTCGGCACGGCAAAACCTGCATTATCTGTGTGGCCTGCATGGCCATCGCCGCACGCAAACCGCGGAAGCGGCATTGGGGATCGTCGGTTTGGCAGGCTTTGAAGATGCCGCAGTGCGCACGCTTTCGGCTGGGCAGAAAAAACGTCTGGGCCTTGCGCGGCTGTGGCTTTCGCCCGCGCCGTTGTGGTTGCTGGATGAGCCCTACGCCAATCTGGATCTGGACGGCATCCATTTGGTCAACCAAATGGTGCAGGCACATTTGCGCGCAGGCGGCGCGGCGCTGATCACCACCCACGGCGCGTATGCCGCGCCACCGGTCCGCACCCGCCTGCTGGAACTGGGCAAGCACGCCGCATGATGCTGCAAGCCGCCCGCGCCCTGATGACCCGCGACCTGCACTTGCTGTGGGCGCGGCGTGGTGATGCCCTGCAACCGGCGCTGTTTGCGCTGTTGACGGTGGTGTTGTTTGCCCTGGGCTTGGGCGGTGATGCCAAGTCGCTGGCGCCGGTGGCCTCGGCGGTGTTGTGGCTGGCGGTACTGCTGGCAGGGCTTTTGACGCTGGATAATTTATTTCGCAGTGATGCCGAAGACGGCTCGCTGGAGCAATGGATGCTGGCCCCGGTGCCGCTGTGGTGGTTGGTATTGGTGCGCACCGTGATGCACTGGCTGACCACCGCATTGCCGGTGATTGTGGCGGTGCCCTTGCTGGGCGAATTACTGCATCTGCCGCACGCGCAACTGCCGGTACTGCTGGCGTCCTTGCTGCTGGGCACACCCATTCTCAGCCTGCTGGGGGCGGTGGTGGCCGCCCTCACCGTGGGCATGCGGCGTGCCGGCATCCTGGTGGCGTTGCTGGCACTGCCACTGTACGTTCCGGTCCTGGTATTCGGTGCCGGCGCGGTGGCCGCGCATGCGCAAGGCATGGATGCCAGTGGCGCGCTGCTATTGCTGGGTGCCGGACTGGTGCTGTCGCTGGTGTTGGCCCCCGTCACCGCCGCAGCGGCGCTGCGGATTGCGCATCAATAGCACGACGTCATCAAAAGCTGCTTGGCGGTGAAGCGGCGCAGGCCGCCCCATTCACACTTGAGACAAGTCAAGGTCAGCTTCACATTCGCAGGCGGACAATACGTCCACTGGCCGCACGGCCAGTCCCCCCAACTATGGAGTTCTACCCATGAAGTCCCGTCATCTTTTGCTGGCCGGTGCCGTTGCGTTGGCCTTGGCCGCCTGCGGCAAGTCCGAAGCCCCGGCCGACACGGCTGCTCCCGCGGCTGCCCCAGCCGCTGCCGAAGCCCCCGCCGCGGCCCCGGCCGAAGCAGCACCTGCGCCTGCAGCAGCACCGGCGGCAGCCAGCAGCAAGCCGGCCGTGGTGGCCGATTGCGCGACCACCGTCGAAGGCAATGACATGATGCAATACAACGCCGATTCGATCACCGTGCCGGCCAGCTGCACCCAGTTCACCATCAACCTCAAGCACACCGGCAAGCTGGCCGCCAATGTGATGGGGCATAACGTGGTGATTGCGAAGGAAGCCGACATGGCCGGCATTGCCGCCGATGGCGCGTCCGACCCGGCCACCCATGTCAAGGCCGGCGATACCCGTGCAATCGCGCATTCCAAGGTCATTGGCGGTGGCGAATCCACCTCGGTCAGCTTCGATGTGGCCAAGATCAAGGACGGCGGCCCGTTCAAGTTCTTCTGCAGCTTCCCAGGCCATCTGGCGCTGATGCAGGGCAGCATCCAGGTGCAGTAAGCCGTTTCCGTGGTGAATTGGGATACCAGCCCCCAGGCGGGCTGGTATCCTTGGCAGGATTGCCCGCAGCCGCCGTTGCGCCGCCACTGTTCAGGCCACGATGTCCCCATTTGTTCGCTGGTTCCACCAACTCGGCTCGCCGCCGTACTTTGATCGCTTTGCCGCCCGCTGGACACCGTGGGCCTATCTGCTGGGCGTGCTGACAATGGCGGTGGGCCTGTATGGCGCTCTCTTCCAGGTGCCAGCCGACTACCAGCAAGGCGATAGCTTCCGCATTCTCTACATCCATGTGCCCGCCGCGTGGATGAGCATGGCGATCTTTGCGCTGATGGCGCTGTATTCGGCCATCGCGCTGATCTGGCGGATCAAGCTGTGTGAAATCCTGGCGATGGCCTGTGCGCCCACTGGCGCGGCGTTTACGGTCATCACCTTGGCCACCGGCTCGATCTGGGGTCGGCCGATGTGGGGCACATGGTGGGATTGGGATCCACGTCTGACCACCGAACTGATCCTGCTGTTTTTGTATCTGGGCGTGATGGGCCTGTATGCCGCCATCGACGACCGCCGCAACGCCGCGCGTGCGGCAGGCTTGCTGGCCATCGTTGGGGTTGCGCTGTTGCCGGTGATCCGCTGGTCAGTGGTGTGGTGGAACTCGCTGCATCAAGGCCAGACCATTAGCCTGTTCGGCAAATCACAGATGGACCCCAGCATGCTGTGGCCGCTGATCTGGATGATCATCGGCACCAAACTGTGGTTTGTGGGCTCGCTGCTGGCGCGCGCCCGCGCCGACAATCTGCGCCGCGAAACCGGCAAGGATTGGGTGGCAAAATTGACCACAGGAGCCGCGTGATGAGCTATCGCGAGTACGTCATCGGTGCTTACGCGGTCTTCGCCAGCGTGCTGCTGTGGGACATCCTCATCCCCAAATTGCAGATTCACGCCGCCTTGCGCGCCGCCAAACTGCGCAATGCACGCAAACCCTCCTCCCCTACTCGCAACCCGGACCTTCCGCTGTCGCGGGACTGACCCACACACCATGCATCCCACTCGCAAACGCCGTTTGATTTTGATTCTTGCCTTGGTTGCTGCCGCAGGGATTGCCACCGCGTTGATCGCCATGGCCCTGCAACGCAATGTGGCCTACCTCTATACGCCGCATGAAATCCTGAACGGCAGCGCCGGCGCCCATGTCAGCAATGGCGATGCGCGTTTCCGCTTGGGCGGGATGGTGGCCAAGGGCTCGTTCAAACGTGCCGCCGGTTCGATGGAAGCGCATTTTGAGGTGGACGACGGCGATGCACGCCTGCCGGTGGTCTATACCGGCATCCTGCCCGATCTGTTCCGCGAGAATCAGTCGGTCGTCGCCACCGGTCGCATGCGGGGCAAGGTGTTCGTGGCCGAAGAAGTGCTGGCCAAGCACGATGAAACCTACATGCCCAAGGAAGTGGCCGACAAGATGGCGCAGGCGCATAAAAAGCATCAGGTACAGGATGCGCAACCCGTCCCCACGGAAGGCACACCCTGATGCTGCCCGAGCTTGGCCAGATCGCACTGATCCTGGCGTTGTTGGTGGCCGCCTTGCAGTCGCTGCTGCCCTTGCTGGGCGCGCAGCGCGGTATTGCGCCCTTGATGGCCGTCGCGCGGCCTGCGGCCTACATGCAATTGCTGCTGGTGGGGCTGGCGTTTGCCATCCTCACCCATGCCTTCGTCGTCGGTGATTTTTCGGTGAAGTACGTGGCCGAAAACTCCAACTCCCTGCTGCCGGTGTTGTATCGCTACACCGCGGTGTGGGGCGCACACGAAGGTTCGCTGCTGCTGTGGGCGCTGGTGCTGGCGCTGTGGACCGCTGCCGTGGCGCGTTTTTCTGGCGCATTGCCGCAGCCGGTAGTGGCGCGTGTACTGGCCGTGATGGGCATTGTGGCGGTGGGCTTTCTGGCGTTCCTGATTTTCACCAGCAACCCGTTTGCACGCTTGCTGCCAGCGGCAGGCGAAGGCCGCGATCTCAACCCGTTGTTGCAAGACCCCGGCCTGATCCTGCATCCACCGATGCTGTATGCCGGCTACGTCGGCTTTGCGGTGCCGTTTGCGTTTGCCATTGCCGCGCTGCTGGAACGCCGTATCGACGCACAATGGCTGCGTTGGACGCGGCCGTGGACAAACGCAGCGTGGGCCTTCCTCACGCTGGGCATCGCCATTGGTTCGTGGTGGGCGTATTACGAATTGGGCTGGGGCGGTTGGTGGTTCTGGGATCCGGTCGAAAACGCCAGCTTCATGCCGTGGCTGGCCGGTGCCGCGCTGCTGCATTCGCAAGCCGTCACCGAAAAACGCGGCAGCTTTGGCGGCTGGACATTACTGCTGGCAATCACCGCGTTTTCGCTGTCGCTGCTGGGCACCTTCCTGGTGCGCTCGGGCGTGCTGACCTCGGTACACGCCTTCGCTGCCGACCCCGGACGCGGCCTGTTCGTGCTGATCTTCCTTGGCATCGTGATTGGCGGCTCGCTGCTGCTGTATGCATTGCGCGCACCCGATACCGAATCCAATGCCAAACCGTTTACCGCCGGCTCGCGTGAAACCCTGCTGCTGCTCAACAATTTGTTGCTGACCTGCGCCTGCACAATGGTGCTGCTGGGCACGCTGTATCCGCTACTGGCCGACGCGCTGGAGCTGGGCAAGATTTCGGTCGGCCCGCCCTACTTCGCCATCATGTTCACCGTGCTGATGGCCCCGCTGGTGGCGCTGGTTCCGCTGGGCCCATTGACCCGCTGGCAACGTGAACAGATGAGCACGCCGCTGCGCCTGCTGGCACCGTGGGCGGCATTGGCCGCGCTGCTCGGCGTGGTGGCGTTCTTTCTGGCCCCGCAAGGGCAATGGAAAGTGGCCGCTGGTGTGCTGGGCGCGGTGTGGGTGGCGCTGGGCACGCTGCGGTTTGTGTGGTCGCGCCTGCGCGCACCGGGCGGGCGCATGACCCGCGAGATGCTGGGCATGAGCGTGGCCCATCTGGGTATCGCGGTGTTCCTGATCGGCGCGTTATTGGTGGAAGGCTTGAACCTGCAACGCGAGCTGGCAGTGAAAGCCGGTGACACCGTCACACTCGGCGCATACAGCTTCCGCTTCGATGGTATTCGCAGCGTGCAAGGCCCCAATTACGTGTCCGATTACGGCACCGTGCAAGTGCTGCACAACGGCCATTTCGATGTGGAGCTGCATCCCGAAAAACGCCGCTACCGCGCCGGCGGCCAAGTGATGACCGAATCGGGGATTGCACGTGGCGTGTTTGCTGATGCCTATGTCGCCATCGGCGAGTCCTTGGGCAATGGCGCCTGGGCGCTGCGGGTGCATGTCAAACCGTTCGTGCGCTGGATCTGGGCCGGCGCGCTGCTGATGGCGCTCGGCGCTGGCATCACCGCCACCGACAAGCGCTTCCGCACGATTCGCAAGGAGCGCGCATGAAACCCGCCCGTTGGCTGCCGTTGGCGGCGTTCGCCGTGCTTGCCGTGCTGTTGGCGGCAGGCGTGTGGATGAGCCGCAAACCCGACCGCGATGCCCTGCCCTCGCCGCTGATCGGCAAACCCGCGCCGGAGTTCGCGCTGCCGGTGCTGCACGATCTCAACTACACGGTGAAATTGTCCGACCTGCGCGGCCAGCCATTCCTGCTGAATGTGTGGGGCAGTTGGTGCGTGGAATGCCGCGTCGAGCACCCGGTATTGACCCGCTTTGCCGAAACCAAACGTCTGCGCGTGGTGGGCTACAACTGGAAAGACGAACCTGCCGATGCGCTGCGCTGGCTGGAACAATTCGGCAATCCGTACATGGTGGTGCTGTCCGATGTGGAAGGCCGCACCGCGCTGAATTGGGGCGTGTATGGCGCGCCGGAAACCTTTCTGGTGGATGGCCACGGCATCGTGCGTTGGAAGCATGTGGGGCCATTGACCGATGCCATCCTCCAGACCCAATTGCTGCCGCTGCTGGGCAAGATCGAGGCCGCGCAATGATGCGGATTCTGCTCACGGCATTGCTCTGGCTGGCCACGCTGCCGGTCGCGTTGCCGGTGTTCGCCCAAGCCGGCCAACACACCGACGCCGCGCCCTTGGTATTTCGCGATAGTGGCGAAGAAACGCGCTTTCATCACCTGACCCTGCAACTGCGCTGCGTGATGTGCCAAAACCAATCGCTGGCCGACTCCAACGCGCTGATCGCCCTGCAACTGCGTCACGAAGTCTTGGACCTGATGCGGCAAGGCAAGAGTGATGCGCAGATCAAGGACTATCTGGTGCAACGCTACGGCGAATTCGTGTTGTACAACCCCAGATTCGAGGGCAGCACCTGGCTGTTGTGGGTGGGCCCGGCACTGGTGCTGCTGGTGGGCGCAGGCGCGATCACCGCCATCGTGCGCAGCCGCAAACCGGCTACCGGCAACGTGGCCAACGACGATGGGCAGGAATGGTGATGGCCGCACTCATCGTCATTTCAATCGTCCTGGGCCTGATCGTGCTGGCCACCGTGCTGCGCCCGCTGTGGGCCAGCGCACGCGGCGTGGCACTGGGCATTGCAGGCATCAGCCTGCTCTCGGCCGGTTTGCTGTATCAATTGCTCGGCACCCCGCAGGCACTGGATGCCGCCGCCCGGCAAGCCCCGCAAACCCTGGAAGCGGCCATCGAACAACTCAAGACCGCACTGGCGCGTGACCCCAAGCAAGCCGAAGGTTGGGTGTTGCTGGCGCAGGCGTATCAGCGCACCGGCGATACCGGCGGCGCACGCGATGCATTTGCCAAGGCCGCCGCCTTGTCCGCCGACGATGCCGACCTGCAAACCGATGCCGCGCAAGCCCGCGCCATGGCTGATACCGCACACAACTTCGATGCACAGGCGCTGGCACTTTTGCACCGCGCCTTGCAGCTCAACCCCAAGCATCAGCGTGCCCGCTGGTTCCTGGGCGTGGCGCAGCGCCAGGCCGGCCGGAATGCGCAAGCTGCGGCCACCTGGGAGCCATTGTTGGCGCAAGTGGATGCCAGCACCGCCGCCAGCTTGCGCAAGGAAATCAACGCCGCCCGCAGTTTGGCCGGGCAACCGCCACTGCCCGACGCACCACCGGCAGCGGCAGCACCCGCCCTGCTAACCGTGAAGGTGTCACTGGATCCCGCGCTGGCCGCGCGGGTGCGCTTGCAGCCGGATGCGGCCGTATTTGTCATCGCCCGCCAAGTGGGCGGCCCACCGATGCCGGTCGCCGCGCAAAAACACGCCGTCTCCGAACTCCCGTTCAGTGCATCACTGAGTGATGCCGACAGCCCCATGCCCACCTTGAAACTCTCGCAAATGACCGAAGTGGAACTGGTGGCGCGGCTGTCGGCCACTGGCGAGGCCATGCCGCAAGCCGGTGACCTGCAAAGCAAACCCGTGCGCGTACAGTTGCCGGCCAAGGGCGCAGTGGACTTGGTGATCGGCACCCCCTGACCATACGCATAACGGTATGCCGTTTCGGCATCACCGGCAGGACAAGCAAGGAGGAAGATGGGCCATCGCTCACTGTCCTTGTTATCGCCATGGCCGAATTCATCCCGCCCGGCACGCGCTGGTTTGATGTGCCCTCGCCATTTCCGATCAAGCGCGGCGGCGTGCTGCTGGGTGCGCGCATGGCGTACGAAACCTGGGGCACGCTCAATGCCGCGGGCGACAATGCCATTCTGATCCTGACCGGGATGTCGCCGGATGCGCACGCCGCAAGCAATGCCGGCAACCCCGCCGCAGGTTGGTGGGAGTGGATGATCGGTGCCGGCAAACCCATCGACACCCAGCGCTGGTTTGTCATTTGCGTCAACGCACTGGGCAGTTGCAAAGGCAGCACCGGGCCGGCCTCGATCAATCCGGCTACCGGCGCGCCGTATCGCCTTGACTTTCCGGAACTCTCCATCGAAGACGGTGCCGACGCCGCACTGGCGGTCGTGCGCGGGCTGGGCATCGAGCAACTGGCCTGCGTGGTGGGCAATTCGATGGGCGGCATGACCGCGCTGTCGCTATTGGCACGCAATCCCGGTATTGCGCGCAGCCATATCAATATCTGCGGCGCGGCGCGTGCACTGCCGTTTTCCATTGCCATTCGCTCGTTGCAGCGCGAAGCCATTCGCCTGGATCCGCACTGGAACGGCGGCGACTACAGTGAGGACCACTATCCCGAAAACGGCATGCGCATGGCGCGCAAGCTGGGCGTGGTGACGTATCGTTCGGCACTGGAATGGGATGGCCGCTTCGGCCGCGTGCGGCTGGATTCCGAGCAGCGCGATGACGAGGATCCGTTTGGTCTGGAGTTCGAAGTCGAAAGCTATCTGGAAGCCCACGCCCGCCGCTTTGTGCGCAAATACGACCCCAACTGCTATTTGTACCTGAGCCGTTCGATGGATTGGTTTGATCTGGGCGAAGCGCACGGCGGCGACACCTTGCAAGGCCTTGCCTCCATCCAAGGCGTGCAATCGGCCTTGGTCCTCGGCGTCAAGACCGATATCCTGTTCCCGATCCAGCAACAGGAAGAAATCGCCGCCGGCTTGCGCAATGCCGGCATCGACACCCGCTTCCTGCCGATGCCCTCACCACAGGGCCACGACGCCTTTCTGGTCGATGCAGCCCGCTTCGGCCCGGCGGTCACCAGCTTCCTGCGCACCCTGCCT
>DAORUL010000050.1:0-11791 GCA_035433165.1 Thermomonas sp.
GGCCTGACCCGCTGACTATAGACCAGTCAACAATTCTTTAACAAGCCCCTCAGTGCGCATTCATGTGACTAAAGGCGTATTCAGTTTCGCTCGCAACCAGCCCACTGCGCCCCCCCTGTACCAAGCGCGCTTGCCCACCATAACCGCCAAGCCCCGGGCTTGCGCGCCGGGGCTTGGGGTGGACTCAGGGCGTGTCGCGTCAGGCCAAGGCGCGTGCAATCCGCTGCTGCTCGTCCTTCAACGCCTGCGGCAGGCGCGGGCCGTATTCGGCGAGATAGTCGCCGATGCTGGCGAATTCGGTTTGCCAACCGGCGTGGTCGATGCCGAACAGTTTGGCGTGGGCTTCGTCGCTGAGCGTCACGCCAGCGAGGTTGAGGTCGGCTTCGATGGGGAGATTGCCGATGGGGGTCGCTTGCACGTCCACCTTGCCATCGACACGATTGATCATCCACTCCAGCACGCGCAGGTTGTCGCCGAAGCCCGGCCACAGGAATTTGCCATCGTCGCCCTTGCGGAACCAATTGACGTGGAAGACCTTGGGCAGGCGTGCGCCTTGCGTGTCGAACGACAACCAGTGGCCGAAGTAGTCGGCGAAGTTGTAGCCGCAGAACGGCTTCATCGCCATCGGGTCGCGGCGCATCACGCCGACCGCGCCAGTGGCGGCCGCGGTGGTTTCCGAACCCATCGCGGCACCGACCAGCACGCCGTGCGTCCAGTCGCGGGCTTCAAACACCAACGGCACCAGCGAGGCGCGGCGGCCACCAAACACGATCGCGGAAATCGGCACGCCGTGCGGGTCTTCGGCCATGTCCGAATAGCTGGGGCACTGCTTGGCGCTGACCGTGAAGCGGGAGTTGGGATGCGCGGCCGGGCGCACGGCGGCATCGAATGGCTGGCCTTGCCAATCGGTCACCGGGGTTTGCCCGTTGTCAATGCCTTCCCACCACGGCTGGTTGTCAGCGGTCACGCCCACATTGGTGAAGATGGTGTTGGACTGGATCGAGGCCAGCGCGTTGGGGTTGGATTTTTTCGAGGTGCCGGGGGCCACGCCGAAGAAGCCGGCTTCGGGGTTGATGGCGTACAGGCGACCCTCGGGGCCGGGACGCATCCAGCAAATGTCATCGCCAATGGTCCACACTTTCCAGCCGTCCTTCAGATAGCCTTCCGGCGGAATCAACATCGCAAGATTGGTCTTGCCACAGGCTGATGGAAACGCAGCGGCGATGTAGTGGGTGTCGCCTTGCGGATTTTCGATGCCGAGAATCAGCATGTGTTCGGCCAACCAGCCTTCTTGACGCGCCTGATGACTGGCGATGCGCAGGGCGTGGCACTTCTTGCCCAGCAACGCATTGCCGCCATAGCCGGAACCGAAGGACTTGATGGTGAGCTCTTGCGGGAAGTGCATGATCAAGCGGCGGTTGGGGTCCAGCTCACCGGTGGAGTGCAAGCCCTTCACGAACGTATCTGTCCGTTCGCCGCAAGCGGCGCTCTCAGTGCCTTCGCGCTCAATCCGCGCCAGTGCCGGTGCGCCCATGCGGGTCATGATGCGCATATTGGCCACCACGTAGGGCGAGTCGGTGATTTCCACACCGCAGCGCGACAAGGGCGAATCAATCGGGCCCATGCAATAGGGAATGACATACAGCGTGCGGCCACGCATGCAGCCGTCGAACAGCGCGTCGATCCTGGCGTGTGCTTCGCTCGGGGCCATCCAGTGATTGTTGGGGCCGGCGTCTTCGCGTTCGGGCGTGCACACGAAGGTGAGATGCTCCACACGCGCCACATCGTCGGGATGGGAGCGATGCAAGGTGCTGCCCGGATGGGTGTGCTGGTTGAGTTCGATCAGGGTGCCATCGGCCAACATCCGTGCCTTGAGCGCGGCGCTTTCGGCATCGCTGCCATCGCACCAGTGGATGGCATCGGGCTGGGTCAGCTGGGCGACATCGGCCACCCATTGGTTCAGGGATTCAAGCTTGCTGGTCATTGGCGTAGGTTCCCGGCCCTTTGCGGGCTCGTTTATTGGATTGAAATCGTTTGCAAAAAAGGGCCGAGCGTGCCCTTAGCTGCGAAAGGTGTGGCCTCAGGCGGAAGGAATCAAAGTCGCCATCATGTGCGAGATATAGCCCTCCGCGCCGTCTACCGGTTTGCGGTTGCGGATGTTGGCCTGTTCCAGCTGCAGGAACCCGACATACACCGCATAGGTCATGCGCGCACGATGCAGCGCATCTTTCTGATTGAGTCCGGCTTGCCGAAAGGAGGAAAACAGAAAGCCGATGCGGCGTTCCAGCACATGTTCCAACACCGCCTGCACTGCGGGATGCTCGGCACCCTTGAGCAGCTCGGAGTAGATGATGTGGGTTTTGTTGTGCTGGGTGATCAGTTGAAACAGTGCTCGCAAGCGCTCGCCAGGGTCTTGGATCGACTGCAGTGCGCCGTAGGCGGCTTGCTCATCGCGCTCCCAACGCTCCAGTGCTGCCTGCAACAACGCATCGCGTGACGGAAAGTGCCAGTAGAAGCTGCCCTTGGTGACTTTCAATCGGCGGGCGATGGGCTCAACTGCGACTGCAGCCACCCCCAATTCGGCCATCTGCGCAAGCGCCTCTCGAGTCCAATCGTCGGCACTCAATCGCTTGTTGCGAAGTGCGGTTTCAATCATCGGTGATACATCCATACGCCTGCGTCGGTACCAGTATGCTGAGTTTTCACTCTTTTTTGCGCGTTGACAGCTAACGCGCAATGCCCATACTAGGGCGTATGGTAGAGGTTGCCGGATGCCATCGCAACCTCTGCCCTTCCACTTGATTGCGCCAAGAGAGCCCCGTTATGAGCATCTTCCTGCCCATCCTCGCCCTGCTGCTTGCCAGCGCCTTTGCCGCCTATCACCGCCTGCGGTTGGCGGTATGGGCCGCGCTTGCCGCCTGCTTGCTGGTCGCCTGCCACCTGTTGGGAGCCAACCACAGCACGGTCATTGCGCTGGCCTCCTTGACTGCCTTGGTGGCGGTGTTGCTGCTGATTCCGGCCATCCGCAAGCCGCTGATCACGGCCCCGGCGCTGGGCTTCTTGCGCAAAGCACTGCCGCCCCTGTCGCAAACCGAGCGCATTGCGCTGGAAACCGGCTCGGTCGGGTTTGAAGGCGATCTGTTCAGTGGCAAACCCGATTGGAGCAAGCTGCTGGCCTACCCCAAGCCGCAACTGAGCGCCGAGGAACAAGCCTTTCTCGATGGGCCGGTGGAAGCCCTGTGCCAGCAAGTCAATGACTGGGAGATCACCCATGTGCATGCCGACCTGCCGCCGCCGCTGTGGGACTTCATCAAGCAAAACAAATTCTTCGGGATGATCATCCCCAAGCAATACGGCGGGCTGGGTTTTTCCGCACTGGCGCACCATAAGGTGATTCAGAAGATCGCTTCGATCTCCAATGTGGTCAGCGCCACCGTGGGCGTGCCCAATTCGCTGGGCCCGGGCGAGCTGATCAACCACTACGGCACGCAGGAACAGAAAGACTACTACCTGCCGCGTTTGGCGGCCGGCATCGAGGTCCCCTGCTTTGGCCTGACCGGGCCGTTTGCCGGCTCCGATGCCACGTCGATCCCGGACTTCGGCATCGTCTGCAAGGGCCAGTGGAATGGCGCCAATGTGCTGGGCATCAAGCTCACGTTCGACAAGCGCTATATCACCCTGGCCCCGGTCTCCACCCTGATCGGGCTGGCGTTCCGCATGTATGACCCGGACGCACTGCTGGGCGATACCCGCGATATCGGCATCACCCTGGCGCTGCTGCCGCGGGAAACCCCCGGTGTGGAAGTGGGGCGTCGCCACTTCCCGCTGAACTCGCCGTTCCAGAATGGCCCGATCCACGGCCGCGAGGTATTCATCCCCTTGAGCCAGCTGATCGGTGGCGTGGAGATGATCGGCAAGGGCTGGAACATGCTCAACGAATGTCTGGCGGTGGGTCGCTCCATCACCCTGCCCTCCACCGCCAGTGGCGGTGCCAAAGCCGGCGCGGTGGTCACCGGCGCGTATGCACGTATCCGCAAGCAGTTCGGGCTGTCGGTGGGTCGCTTTGAAGGTGTGGAAGAAGCACTGGCGCGGATCGGCGGCAAAGCCTACGCGATCAGTGCGCTGTCGCAGGCCACGGCGGCGGCGGTGGATCGCGGCGATGTGCCGTCGGTGCCGTCGGCGATTGCCAAATATCACTGCACCAATGCCGGCCGCGATATCGCCAAGGACATCATGGATGTGATCGGCGGCAAGGGCATCATCTTGGGCCCACGCAACTTTGCCGGGCGCTCATGGCAGGCCGCGCCGATTGCAATCACGGTGGAAGGCGCGAACATCATGACCCGCAGCCTGCTGATCTTCGGGCAGGGCTCGATCCTGTGTCACCCCTATATCCTCAAGGAAATGAAGGCAGCGCAAAACCCGGATGACAAGGCCGGGCTGGAGGCGCTGGATGGCACGCTGTATGCGCATATTGGCGGTGCGATTTCAAACGCCACGCGTTCGTTCTGGTTTGGCCTGACCGGTTCGCGCCTGCAAGCCACCGCAGGTGATGCCTACACCAGGAAGTTCTTCCGCAAACTCAACCGCTATGCCGCCAATCTGGCGCTGCTGACCGATGTCTCCTTGGGCGCGCTGGGCGGGCGGTTGAAGTTCAAGGAATCGCTGTCGGGCCGTTTGGGTGATGTGCTCAGCCATCTGTACATGATGGGTGCGGTGCTCAAGCGCCATCATGACGAAGGCTGCCCCGAGGCCGACAAACCGTTGCTGGCATGGGCCTTCCATAACAGCGCGTATGAAATCGAGCTGGCGTTGTCGCAGGCGCTGCGCAACTTCCCGATCAAACCGCTGGGCTGGTTGTTGTGGCCGGTGGTCTTCCCGTGGGGCCGTCGTGCCGTAGCACCGGGGGATCGCCTGTCGCATCGCGTGGCCAGCCTGCTGATGAACCCGAACGAGGCGCGCGACCGCTTGGCCGAGGGCGTGTTCCTGACCCCCGGCGAACACAACCCCGGCGGCCGCATCAACAGCTATCTGACCCGCGCCATCCTGGCCGAGCCGGTGGAGCGCAAGTTCCTCAAGGCGCTCAAAACCAAGGACATCGAAGCGCTGGATTTTGCATCGCAATTGGACGAAGGCGTGCGCGAAGGCTGGATCACGCAGGACGAACGCAAGCAGTTGGAAGATCTGCGCGAGCTGACACTCGACACCATCAGCGTGGATGATTTCGATACGCACGAATTGCGAGCGGCCTGCTATTACGATGGCCATGCGCAACCCGGTACGCGCGCGGTGGCGTGAGCACTTCGGAAGTCAACAAACGGCGGGCTTGGGCTCGCCGTTTTTGTATCCGCCTATCGATTTCTTGCTTCTGGCAGCTTTTTTGCCTCACCCACCACTTTCCATGCACCCAACGCGAACGCTGCCGCAACAACTGTGCCCGCTCCAAACACCGCCGTGGAACCGAAACCCGACAGCAGCTTGTGCACCCACACGAAGGTGAGGTCGCCGCCGCGATAGATCACGGTGTCAATCGCCGCGCCAGCCTTGTAGCGCCACTCGCGTGCGACCCGGGTATAGATGGTTTCGCGTGCGGGTTTGTTCAAGGAAAACTCGCTACTGCGGGTGATCACCTGCACCACCGCCACCAGCAGCGGTAATGGCGACGCAGCCAAAGCGGCGTAGCCAAGCACAATCGCGCCGGCGGGAATCAACAGTGCCGGCGCAATCCCGAAACGCGACAGCAGGCGGCGCGTCACAAAGAGCTGGATCAGCAAGGTCAGGATATTCACCGCCAGATCAATCGTGGCGTAATAGGCGGTGGCGGCTTTCGGATCCGGGTAGAACTGGCGCACGATCGCGGCTTGTTCGTTGTACAGCAAGGTCCCCACGCCCACCCCGAAGATGCACAGCACCGCCATCCAGCGCAGTAGCGGCTCTTGCAGCACCAGCTTCAGGCCGGCAAACACCGTGCCCCCCATCGGCACTTCGCCACTGACCAATTTGCGCTGGGTTTCCCGCTGCACGGCATAACGCCGCAAGCGCAGCAGGCAGCCAATGCACAGCGCCAGAAATCCCGCCGACACCAACATCAAATGCGCGATGCCGATGCGCTCCACCAATGCGCGGGTCAGGATTGGCCCGAGGATGGCGCCAACGGTGCCGGCCGCGCCGATATAACCGTAATAGTTGCGCGCTTCGGTGTCTGACCACACATCGGCCATAAAGCTCCAAAACACCGCGACCGCAAACAGGTTGAACACCGTAATCCACAGGAAGAACGCCATCCCGCGCCCGGCAACGCCACTATCGAACAGGGCATAAAACCCCAGCAGGGTGACGATGAAAAACCCGTACACCGCCGGCAGGAAGACCCGCCGAGGCCAGCGGCTGACCACCCAGCCATACACCGGCTGCAACACCAGCATGATCAGGAAGGTGCAGGTGAACAACACTTGCAACTGCAACTCCTTGAGTGCAATGCCGTGACTGGCAAACCAGCCAATCATCGCCGGCGGAAACAGTGCATTGACGTCGCTGGAGGCACCCATCGCTTCACGTACCGGGCGCAGCACGTAATAGCCACACAGCAGGCAGAAGAAATACAAAAACGACCACAGCAGCGGCGGGGATTGCCGCAGCGCGGCCTTGAAGTGGCCCAATCGGCTGGAAGCGACGGCGGTGTCGGTCATGCGGGCCGGTGGATAAGGCGTGGATGCGCAACGGTACGCGCAGACGCCGCAATCCGCCACCGAGCATTTACTCTAGCGCTGGCGCATAGCGTCAATGGATCACGTCAACAGGGGCATTGACCGTTGGACAGCACATACGACTACATCATCATCGGTGCCGGTTCTGCCGGCTGCGTGCTGGCCAACCGCCTCAGCGAAGACCCCACCGTCAAGGTGCTGCTGCTGGAAGCCGGCGGCCGCGACTGGCACCCGTTTGTGCACATGCCGGCGGGGCTGGCCAAAATCGCCGGGCTGACCTCGATCAACTGGAACTACACCACCACCCCGCAGCCGCAGCTGGGTGGGCGCGTGCTGTGGTGCCCACGCGGCAAGTTGCTGGGCGGTTCCAGCTCGATCAATGCGATGTGCTACATCCGTGGCGTGGCGAGCGACTACGACGGCTGGGCCGCAGGCGGTGCCGACGGCTGGCACTGGGACAATGTGCTGCCCTACTTCAAACGCGCCGAAGGCAATAGCCGTGGCAGCGATGCCTGGCATGGCGGCAATGGCCCGCTGTCGGTCAGCGACCTGCGCCACGTCAACCCGTTGACGCGGGTGTTTATCGAAGCCGGTCATCAAGCCGGGCTGACCCTCAATGATGACTTCAACGGTGCGCGCCAGGACGGCGTGGGCTTGTATCAAGTGACCCAACGCGACGGCGCGCGCTGCTCGGCCGCGGTGGCCTATCTCAACCCGGTCAAGGCGCGCCCCAACCTGACCCTTCGCACCCATGCCACCGCCAGCCGAATCACCTTCGAGCACGGCCGCGCCACCGGCATCACCTGCAGCGTGAACGGGCAAGGCCATCATTTTGTCGCCAGCCGCGAGGTGATCTTGAGTGGCGGTGCGATCAATTCGCCGCAACTGCTGATGCTCTCGGGGATTGGCCCGGCCGATGATCTGCGCAAGCTTGGGATTGACGTTGTGCTGGATGCCCCCGGGGTGGGTGCCAATCTGCAAGACCATCTGGATGTCACCACCCTGCAGCATTGCAGCAAGCCGATCAGCTACGACCGCATCAGCGAAGTGAAAACCGCGCTGCAATATTTCCTGGGCGGCCATCAAGGCCCCGGCACCAGCAATGTGGCCGAAGGTGCCGGCTTCGTCCGCTCGCCGCTGGCCAGCGATGCGCGTTGCGATATCCAGCTGCATTTCATCCCGGCGATGATCGACGACCACGGCCGCAACCGCCTGCCCGGCGATGGCTACACCATGCATGCGTGCTTCTTGCGGCCACACAGCCGCGGCACGCTGCGGCTGGCCAGCAACCGCGCAGCAGATGCACCGATCATCGACCCCAACTACCTGGGCGATCCCGAAGGCTTCGACCTGAAAATGCTGGTGGAATGCGCCAAGCTCAGCCAAGACATCCTTTCGCAACGCGCCTTCACCCCGTATCGCGGCGCGCCCATCTACCCGGCCCAACCGCCGCGCAGCGACGCCGATTACATCGACTACGTGCGCGAACGTGCGGAAACCGTGTACCACCCGATTGGCACCTGCCGCATGGGCACTGACGCGACCGCCGTGGTGGATCCGCACCTGCGCGTGCGCGGCGTGGACGGCCTGCGCGTGGTGGATGCCTCGGTGATGCCCTGCCTGCCCAGCGGCAACACCAACGCGCCCACCATCATGATGGCCGAGCGGGCGGCGGATTTGATCAAGGCCGGCTGAGCCTGCCCATGATCGCCGCGTTCACTCCCCCAGCATTGCCGGCAATGGGCAATGCAGCACGCCGCAGATGGTGCGCAAGAGTTCGGCTTCGGCCACGGTGATGCTGCCGTCGCTGCTGATGGCTTCGGTGATGGCTTCCACCATCACCTGCTTGGCCAAGGGGTCCAGTGCATCCAACGGTGCCCACACGGCTTCCAGCGCCTGCACGCCTTGTGCGGGTGGGGCGTACGGCACGTGGTCACGTGGCAGCACGCGCTGCAGGCCGGCCAGATAAGCGCGTTTGGCGGCTGTTGCATCGTTGTTGCCGTAGTGCGCCACCACCGCCAGCAACGTGGCAAATTCATTGCGCACATTGCCGGGCTTGCTGCGGCCAAAGCGGGCGTAGCGTGCCGGGTCCAGGGCTTCGCGTACTTGCACATCGAGCAGCTTGCCCAGGCAGTAAGCAAACAGTGAAACCTGCGCATCGGCTTGAATCAGCGCTTGCGCGGTCTGCAAGAACCCATTCAACTGCGGGCGCGGGCGCAAGCGCAGCACCGGGAAGGCCAGCGACGCCAGCGGCAGGCGCAACATCGGGTGCAGATCCACGGTGAGTTGCTGGTGGATGCGCAGCGCCTGTTCGGCAACATCGTCACCCAGTGCTGACCGCATGATCTGCTGTTGCGCGGCCTGCAGGGTTTCATCCTCGGCCAGCAACATGGCCAGCAGCAGCGGCATCACCGTGTCGCGGCCACGCGCCAGATCACGCAGCGCCTCGGGCATCGAGGCAGCAATCGCATTGGCGCGTCGGTAATCATCGGTGGCCGGTGTCGCCACTTGGGCCGACACTTGCAGCGGGGCCACTTGCACGCTGCTTGCCGGGTGCGGCAGGTGCGCATGGCCCGTGTCACTCAACCCCAGAGCGAGGTCTTCCTGCAGGCCATCGGGGGGCGCTGCGCGCCACTGCGCTTGCAGTTGCGCCAAGCGGGCATCCACAAAGCCAGGCTCCAGCGCGCGGATGCGTTCCATCAACGGCGGATGGGTGGCAAACAAGCCGGAAAAGCCGATCCCATCGCCAAATAGCATGTGACTGACTTCCTCGGTATTGCCACGATCCTGCAGGCGCGAGCCGTCATCCAGGCCGGCAATTTTTTTCAGCGCGCCGGCCAACCCTGCGGTTTGGCGGGTGAACTGCACGGCGCTGGCGTCGGCCAGCCGCTCGCGCGTGCGGCTGATCCCGGCCTTGATCATGCGGCCGAAGAACAGGCCCACGTAGCCAATAATCAGCGCGATCAAGGCGGCGATCAACAAGCCACCGGCATTGCGATTGCGACCACTGCCAAAGCGGCCGTATTCCAGAATTTTGCGGCCGATCAAGCCCACCATCAGGATGCCGAACAACACCCCGATCAGGCGGATGTTCAAGCGCATGTCGCCATTGAGAATATGGCTGAACTCATGCGCGATCACGCCCTGCAACTCATCACGATTGAGCCGGTCCAGCGTGCCCCGGGTCACCGCCACCACCGCATCCGATGGCGTGAACCCCGCTGCGAAGGCATTGATGGCGGCTTCATTCTCCAGCACGTAGAGCCTGGGTACCGGCACGCCGGAGGCAATCGAAATTTCTTCCACCACATTGCGCAACCGCCGCAGTGCCGGGTCGGTGGTGTCGGGCGGCACCACACTGCCGCCCATTTGCTGCGCCACCACTTCGCCACCACCACTCAGGCTGGCGATGCGATACAGCGAACCAAACACAATCGTGACAACGGTGACGCCGCTGGTGAAGGCCAGCATCCGCCACGAATGGGTGACCGCCCACATCACCGCATCCACCGCACCAACGATGCAGGCCACTGCCAGCACCAACAGGACAATCAGCCGCGTGCTATCCCGGCGCGCTGCTGCCTGGTGTTCGAAAAAATTCATGCGCAGCGCTCAAGTCCGGATCAGAACTGCACCTTGGGGGCTTCGCGCACCTGCGCCTGCTTGTCTGCCGGAATGTCGAGCAAGGTGGCGGCAAGGAACCCGAAGATGCCGGCGAAGATGGCGCTGGGGAACACTTCGCGTTTGTTGTTGTAGGCCATCACCGCGTCGTTGAACGCTTGCCGCGCAAACGCGACTTTGTTCTCGGTACTGGTCAGCTCTTCGGTGAGCTGCAGCATGTTTTCATTGGCCTTCAACTCCGGATACGCCTCGGCCACCGCCAGCAGCCGGCCCAAGCCCGCATTGAGTTGGCCTTGCGCGGCGGCCAGTTGCGCCATGGCCGCCGGATCCCCTGGATTGGCCTTGGCCGCAGACAGCCCCGACTGCGCCGCCGAACGTGCCGCGATCACTGCCTCCAGTGTTTCGCGTTCGTGGGCCATGTACTTCCTGGCCACCTCCACCAGATTGGGGATCAGGTCAAACCGCCGTTGCAACTGCACATCGATCTGCGCGAATGCGTTTTTGTAGACATTGCGCGAGACAACCAGCCCGTTGTAGATACCCGCCACCCACAGCCCGATCACAACCAAAACCGCGATGAAAATCAGAAAGCCAAACATCCGAGTTCTCCTTGTTCATGCATTTGTGGCAGCAGGCGCTAGAATCGAGCCATCGTTGCAGCATACGCAGGGGGCCAACCCGATGAAAGAGCGCACCTTCAAGGTCACCCTCCGCAGTACCTTGCTCGCCACCTTGCTACCTCTGGCACTGGGCTCCACCGCACAGACCGCACAGAGCGCAGGTTCATTGCACGGCGCCATTGTGCGTGCGCAACCCGCCGTCGCGCTGCCTGCAGCGATCACTGACTCGACTCCTGTTGCCTCAACAACCACGGCAACTCGCGGTGCGCCACTCGATGTGCCGCGCTTTGAAGCCATTGCCACGGCGCTGGTGGCCAATGGCCGCATCCCCGGGATGGCAATGGCCATCATCAAGGATGGCAAGATTCTCAGCGCGCGCGGCTATGGCGTGACCGATCTGCGCGACCCGCAACCGATTGATGCACATACCGTGTTTCGGTTGGCATCGCTGTCGAAATCATTTGCCGCCACCATGACCGGAATTTTGGTCAACGATGGTGTGCTGCGTTGGGACAGCCACCTGATTGACTACGTGCCATCGTTCCAACTCTCGCAACCCGGCGCGGCGCAGGAAGTTACCGTGGCCGACTTGCTCAGCCATCGCATCGGCCTGACCCGCAATGCATTCGACCGTGACCTGGAAGGCAATGAGGATTACCACAGCCTCACCCTGCGCTTGGCCAATGCACCGATGACCTGTGCACCGGGGCAGTGTTACGCCTATCAAAACGTCGCGTTCAGCCTGATCGGCGACATCGTGTTCGCGACCACTGGCAAGTTCTACAGCGAAAGCGTGGCCAGCCGCATTTTCAAACCCCTTGGCATGCACGATGCCAGCTACGG
>DAORUL010000051.1:0-11763 GCA_035433165.1 Thermomonas sp.
CGGCACGATGAAGCCCAGCAAGATGCCGGACAGGTGGGTGAGCATGGCAAGGTTGCGGTCTTCGGAAGAAGCGGTGACATCATTCATTTGCGTAGGGTTCCCCGGGTTGCGGCGCATGTTCGCCTTCTTCCAGCATAACGCCAATTGGGGTCAATACAGGTCATCCGGCACGCACCAATCCCGAGAGGGGTGCCAAGGCCGCACTGTCGGGGAACACGCTGCGCGCCAGTGCGTCGCTGCCCACTTCCAAGTGCTCGCGCAGCACGCCTTTGAACAGCGCGCGCATGTCGGTGGTGGCCAGCAGGTCACGACCTTCGTTGAGCTGGGCCTTGCCCATCCCCGGCCAACTGCCGGCCACCCGCCCGCCCTTGACTGCACCGCCGGCCAGGAACGCCACGCCGCCGGTGCCGTGATCGGTACCACCGGTGCCGTTGATGGCGGCGGTGCGGCCGAATTCGGTGACGATGACCACCACGGTGTTGTTCCAGATTGGCTGCGCGCCGTCGTGGAAGGCTTTGACACCGGCATCGAGTTCGGCCAGCTTGCGATCCAGCAAGGCCAACTCGCCACCGTGACTGTCCCAGCCGGTGTCTTCCACAAAGCCAATACGCGGACCATTGGCGGCTGCCATGAATTTGGCCGCCGCTGCCATCGCCTGTGGCAGTTTCAAGCCGTTCTGGCCTTTGCCTGCGCCCATCGCTTCCATCTTGGCGTCGATGCTGGCAAACGTGGGGGCCAAGGCGGGGTCGGCGGCATACAGCAGTTGCAGTTGCTGCCACAAAACGGGATCCACCCCCTTGGCCAGCGGTGGCGACCAGGTACTGACATCGCCATTGCCACGCATCGCCAACGGCATCACTGCCGAGACCGCCAAGCCCTTGCCGCCCGGCATCGCTGCCACGCAGCGGTTGAGCCAGCCGGTGCTGCCACTGGTGCCGGCGGTGCCGTTTTCCACGCAATCCTGCGCCTCAAAATGCGAGCGCTGCCGGTACGGCGGGGCCACCGCCACCATCGGCAACAATTGCTGTTGCGCATACAGCCCGGCCATGAAGCCCAGTGCGCCGTGCAGGGCAAAATTGCCGTCCAGCTTCAGGCTGTCGGCTTGCCCTTTGCTGTGGATGAAATCACCGCGCAAGGCCATATAACCGGCATCACCCGGTGCTTGCAGCGCATGCACGCCATCCAGGCCACCGCGCAGCAGGACCAACAGGAAACGGGTGTCACCGCGCCCGGCAGCCGCCAAGGCGAATTTCGGCAAGACCGCTACCGCCAAGCTGGCCGCGCCCATACCCAAGAATCCACGACGATCGAGATGGATGGAATGCATGTCAGGTTCTCCACTGGAAGGCGGGGCTGGCCAGCAGCAGGGCCACACCTTGTTGTACCGATTCAGCGCGACGCAAGGCGGTCGCCGTTTGCGTATCCAGGCGGGCACCCAGCGCCGCTTCGCCCAGATTCAGCGGCGTATTTCCGTGCATCTCTGGCAGGCGATTGGCCAGCGCCTGCGCGGCTTGTACGCGTTTGTACAGGGCATCCGGCCCACCCCAATCTGCAGCCTCATCGCCAAACCCGGCCGGTGAGCGCGGCTGGAAGAGTGGTTGCCCGAGTTGGGCTTGCAAACGCACGGCCAGCGCCACGTCGTCCTCCCCGTCCAAGCCACAGGCGCGCAGTGCGGAAATGAAAAAATCATCGGGATTCTTGAACTTGCGCGCCGCCGGTTGCCAGGCCGTGTCGTCTTCAATCATCGCCCGATACACCGTTGCCAGATCGCCGTCGCTGGACAACCACGCCGTGGCCATGCGTTCGACCAACTTCGGTGGTGGCGTGTCGGCCACAAAATGCCGCGCCAATTGCAGCGACACATGCTGCGCGGTGGCCGGATGCACGGCCAGCGTGTGCAACACCGCGATGCCTTGCGCTTCGCCCTCTTGCCGATAGGTTTTGCCGAACACCCGACGCGAGCCCGGCTCGTGCGCGTTGGCGCGGAAGATGAACGCATCTGCGCCGCCACGATCATTGTCACGCGCCACGCTCCAACCGGTGATGGCGCGGGCAAATTCGGTGACATCCTGTTGGCTGTAGCCGGCATTCACGCCCAGCGTGTGCAGCTCCATGATTTCGCGGGCCAGGTTTTCGTTCAGCCCGCGCTTGCCGGCTTTCGGCGTGCCTGCACTGCGGCGTGCGGCATTGATGGCGGCACGTGAAGCATCGCCAATCGAGGCTTGGTTATCCAAGTACAACAACATGCCGGGGTGGCGTTCTACTGCCAGCAGCAAATCGGAAAACCTGCCAGTGACATGCGGGCGAATGGCCTCGCGCTCCATCGGTGCAGCGAATAGCGAGGCGATGCGTTTATCCACCGAGATCGCAAAGTGATTGGACCAAAACCGCACCAGCCGTTCGTGAAAGCCGGCGTCGCTACTCACCGCCACGCCTTGCCGCAGCACCAATTCACGCTGCAAGCCCTCGCGCATGGCGCGCTCTGCCTCGCGCTTGGCTTGCTGTGCACCGTCTTGCTGGCCCTGTCTTTTGGCCTCCCGCGCCTGCTTGCGCAGCTGATTCAGCGCCCGGTATTGCTGCAGATAATCCGCACTTGCGGGGAGCCCGTTGAAAGCAGGCATTGGCGGCGTACTTTGCAACTGCGCCAGCAGCCAACCCCGCGGATCACTGCCGAGGGTCTGCCATTCACCCGGGCGTGCGCCCAACCCGAATCGGTTGACCGCACTTGTCGCCGCCGTTGCGGCCTGCATCATCACCATCGTCTTGCTCCAAAGGGGAACAACACTGGCAACGCAGCGCTGCGGCAGCCGGTTGACCGCCGCAGGGTTACGGATTTTTCATCTCAACCGGTGCCGGCGACCGTCATCTTGCCGATCAGGATCGAGCCGGTGCGCACATGCGAACGCACATCCACATCGGTGCCCACGGTTTCAATCGCCGCGAACATGGTCTTGAGATTGCCGGCAATGGTGATGCCGTCCACCGGATAGGCCAGCACGCCGTTTTCCACCCAGAACCCGGCCGCGCCGCGCGAATAATCACCGGTGATCGCATTCACGCCCTGCCCCATCAATTCGGTCACCAGCAAGCCACGACCCATCACCTGGATTTGCGAGGCCAGATCGCCGGCATTGGCCTTGACCTGCAAGTTGTGCACGCCGCCGGCATTGGCGGTGGTGGCAAGCCCCAGTTTGCGCGCCGAATAACTGCCCAGCACATACCGCTGGATGATGCCGGCATCGACCAACATCGATTTGCGGGTGGCCACGCCTTCGCCATCAAACGACGCGGAACGGAAGCCACGCCGCACAAAGGGGTCTTCTTCAATTGCAAACCAATCAGGAAAGACCTGCGTGTTCACGCTATCCAGCAGGAAACTGGCACGCCGATACAGCGCGCCACCCGATACCGCACCCAGGAAGCTGCCAATCAACGAGCGCGCCATTTCCGCGCAAAACAGCACCGGCACCTGTCCGGTGGGCAATTGGCGGGGATCGAGCCGTTGCAAGGTGCGCTGCGCGGCTTTGCGACCGATGGCTTCGGGCGACTCCAGATCGTCCTGCGCCAACGCCACGCTGAACCAGCCGTCGCGCTGCATGGCATCGCCCTCCCCCGCAATCAAGGCGCAGCCTGCGCTGTAGGAGGTGCTGCGCTCCGCGCCCAGAAAGCCATGCGAGTTGGCGTACACGCTGATCGAGGCGTTGGCATTCACCGATGCGCCATCGGAATTGCCGATACGCGCATCCACCTCGCGGCCGGCGGCCTCGCAGGCCAGCGCCAGATCAATGGCACGCTCGGCATCGAACGCGGCCGGATGCCAGCTGTCGAACTCGCGCAGGGTTTGCGCCATCAACGCAGCATCGGCCAAGCCGGAGGCCGGGTCTGCTTCGGTATGTTTGGCAATCGCGCAGGCCTGCGCCACGGTCGCCGCCAGGCTGTCTTCGCGCAGATCGGCGCTGCTGGCGCTGCCTTTGCGCTGGCCAAAGTACACGGTGATGCCCACCCCACGGTCACGGGTGGCCTCCACTGTTTCCACATCGCCCATGCGCACGTTGACGGCAAGCCCGGCGTCTTCGTTGCAGGTCACCTCGCACTGGCTGGCCCCGGCGCTGCGGGCGCGTTCCAGCAATTGTTGGGCGATGCCGGCCAGCCGCTGCTGACGCTGCACGCTGTCATCGGTGGGCAGGGATTGTGCGAGTGTGTTGTTCAATGGCTTATCCTGTAGCAATGCGAGGACATGACGAAGAGACCGGCGAATTTTTCAGCCCCAGCCGCAGCGCGCAACGCCGTGCGGCGTTGGACGTGCTGGAATTGGGCGAAGTGTTGGTGGCGCTGACCGCCACCCAGTTGGGCAAGTTGCCGATTCCGGAAGAGCTGCTGCCCCATATCCACGATACCCAGCGCATGACCTCGCACGGGGCGCGCAAGCGGCAATTGGCCTTTTTGGCCAAGCAGATGCGCAAGCTGGACGACGCGCAAGTGGACGCCATTCGCGATGCGATGAGCAAAGACGGCGAAGCGGCGCGCCGCGACACCGCCGTGCTGCACCGGGCGGAAGTGCTGCGCGATGCGCTGCTGGGCGAAGACGGCGACAGCGCGATGACCGACTTGCTGGCGCAGCACCCGCAAGCCGACCGCCAGAAATTGCGCCAACTGGTGCGCAATACCTTCGAGGAACGCAAGCGCAACAAACCGCCGCGCGCCTTCCGCGAGCTGTTTCGGGAGCTGCGGGACGTGTTGGCGGGTGGTGAGGCCAGCGACGACGCGGATGACGGTGACGAAGACAGTCACGACTGATCAGCCCGCCTGCGTCCCGCCCACGGTGAGCTCTGAAATCAGCAGCGACGGCTGACCCACGCCCACCGGCACGCTTTGGCCATCCTTGCCGCAGATGCCAACGCCGTCGTCCAGCGCCAGATCATGGCCAATCATCGCCACTTTCTGCATGGTTTCCGGGCCGTTGCCGATCAGGGTGGCGCCCTTCACCGGCGCGGTGATTTTGCCGTCTTCGATCAGATAGGCCTCGGTGGCCGAGAACACGTATTTGCCGCTGGTGATATCCACCTGCCCACCGCCAAAATTGACCGCGTACAGGCCTTTTTTCACCGAACGAATCATCTCCTCGGGGTCATGCGTGCCGGCGCGCATATAGGTGTTGGTCATGCGCGGCATCACCAGATGCGCGAACGATTCGCGGCGGCCATTGCCGGTGGGCGCCATGCCCATCAGGCGGGCGTTGTGGGTGTCTTGCATGTAGCCGACCAGGATGCCGTCTTCGATCAATGTGGTGCAGGCGGTGGGCGTGCCTTCATCGTCGATATTGAGCGAACCACGGCGGCCTTCCAGGGTGCCGTCATCGACGATGGTGACGCCTTTGGAGGCCACGCGCTGGCCGATGCGGCCGGCGAAGGTGCTGGTGCCCTTGCGGTTGAAATCGCCCTCCAAACCGTGGCCCACCGCTTCGTGCAACAACACGCCCGGCCAGCCGTGACCCAACACCACCGGCATCACCCCGGCGGGGGCGTCGATGGCATCCAGATTCACCAAGGCTTGGCGCAGCGCTTCCCGCGCAAATGTCTCCGGTTTGTCGTCGGCCAGCAGTTCGAGATAGCCATGGCGCCCGCCAAACCCGGCAAAGCCCGATTCGCGGCGGCCATTCTGTTCGACGATCACCTGGATATTCATCCGCACCAGCGGCCGCACGTCGCCCGCCAGCACGCCGTCACTGCGCGCCACCAGCACCGTATCCACGCCGCCCGTCACACTCACCATCACCTGTTGCACACGCGGATCCAGCGCCCGCAGCAGGCCGTCCACGCGGCGCAGTGCGTCCACTTTGGCGGCGTTGTCGAGCGCATCCACCGGATCCAATGCCGGGTAGAGCGCATGGCCATTCGTGCGTTGCAAGGCATGCGCGCCGTGGTTGCGGCCATCGCGTGCAATCGCCCTAGCAGATTGCGCAGATGCCAGTAGAGCCGGCGCATCAAGCGCATCGGAATACGCAAACCCGGTTTTTTCACCGGAGATTGCACGCACGCCCACGCCCTGTTCGATGCTGTGTGATCCATCCTTGACGATGCCATCTTCCATGCTCCACGCCTCGCGGCGGGCATGCTGGAAATACAGGTCGCCAAAATCAATGCCCGGCCCCAGCAGCGCATCGAAAGCGCGCGTCAACGCGGAGGCATCCAGCCCGGTGGGGGCCAACAGGCGGGATTCGGCAAGGGTCAATGCATTCATGCAGCGCGTACTCAAGTTCAATTGCTAATGAAAGAAATGGCGACGATCGGGCAAAGATCAATCACCTTCCGCGGAAGGGACGGTCGCCGGCGCAGGACGCTTGGCCACCACCTCGACCTTGGGAGCAGCCCACGGCCCGGTGACGCGATAGGTTTTGGCCCCAATTCCAGACATTGGCTTGTCCAATACGGCATTGGCCATAGCGCCAACGGCTGCACCTACGGGACCTGCAGCCAGCGCACCAACCGCGGTGAGCAGGCCTCCGGAACGTGGCAGCACTTCCACCGTTTGATCGAACTGTTGGCTGCGCAGATTGACGCCACCATGCAGATTCAAATCGGCAGCGGGCCCTTTGATGCTCAGGTTGTCGGTGCGTGCATTGCCCTGACTCAGGCGAATGTCGCCCTGCAGGTGATCGAACGCGAAGCCTTTGCTGAACAAATCACTGAAATCCAGCGTCAATCGTCGACGCAATTGGCTGACACCGAGCAACCCCAACATTCTGCCGGCACCCGGTTCAATTTCCGGCAGACGGCCATTGCGCACATCGGCACGCAGACTGGCATCGATCATGGTGATATCAAACGCATCCGGCCCACCGTTCCAACTGGCTGCACCGGTCATCCGGCCTTTGCCTCCCACCAATTGCCCGCCCAGCCCAAACCCGGTCAGCAACGCACCTACATCGTCGCTGTCGGCATCCAGCCGGAATTGGGTACGTGCCATATTGCCCTTACCTATCCAGCTGCCGTTTGCCGCCAGACGCTGCTTGCCACCCGATGTGCGAAATTCGTCCAGTCGCATGCCACCGGTTGTTGGCGAACTTCGGAAGCGGGCGCTGCCCATTGCCGTCCCGGCAAAGCGAAAATCAGCCACATCCAGCACCAGTGGTGGAATGACGGCGGGGTTGATGTTATTGATCGATGCGGTGGATGCGGGTGCTGGCGCATTCGGTTTGTCAGTGAGCGATGCCGATACCGATGCAGCGACACGGCCGGTACCTGGCGACGCGGCAAGCGCTGGCAATGCCAGGAACAGACGATCGAAATGGCCGCTGACACTGGCGCCGGCCTGCTCCGGGATACGCAGATTACCGGCGATTGCACTGCCCTGAATTTGTACTGTGATGCCCTGCGGTATTGGCACCATTTGCACCCGCGTGTCGGCAAATGCTGCACCCAGTAACTGCATGTTTGCCGCCTGGATGTCGATGCGCTGCAAAGGCATATCGGCCTGCCCCTTGGCGCCCATGGCCAACCCGATCCAATCCAGCGCATCCAACTGCGCCACATGGCCACTGATTACCAGGCCGTGTGCCGGCGGGGCTGCCATCTCGCCCGCCCCCAATTGCATGCGCAGGCCGGTTTGCCGATGCGCGCTGTGGCTGCGCAGACGTAACAGATCGCCCAGGCTGGCCTCGATGTCGCCACTGTCCAGCGGCAAGCGGATTGCAATATTCGCCGGCAACACATCTGACGCGAGTTTGTGCATGGGTGCAGGCAAATCAAAGGCAGTCCCCACCAGATTGGAGCGCAACTGCAGCAGCGAGGGCAACGCACTCCCGGCGCGCAGTTGGCGTGGCACCGCCATGCTCACCACCCACTGCGAACTGCCACGCAGATATGGCTTTAACCAATCCAAATTGCCGGCCTTGGCCAATAATCCGTCGATCTCAGCCTGCATTTGCAACTGCGCTTCGAATGCCTGCCCCGGATCCTGCGTATGCGGCCCTGCACGCAACGCCAACACTCCCGGAGCGCCGTCATAGCGCACTTGCAATGCGGGCGCATCGAACCCGGATTGGTCATAGTTGGCTTGCCCGCGCACTTGGTCAAAAGCAACCTGGTAACGTGTTTCGGCCAGCTTGGCACCGCCTAAATTCACGCTGCCGGTAATCACTGGCGGTGCCGGGGTTGGGTGATGCAAAGGCAACTTCATATGGAATTGTGCTTGTGCAGGCCCGGCCACCTGCAGGTGATCCATCGTGTCACCGTAGTCTTTATGCAGCGGGCTGGCGCGCAGCAGGCCCAGATAATGCCTGGCATCACCCGTGGTGTCGGCATCCACCCACAACTCGGCTTGACCAAAGCGGTCAATCCCTGCGCGCAGCTGGGTAGCAGCGATCTGCGCCAATTGCGCACGCCCATTCACGCTGAAGCCGTCGGCCACGAAACTGACATCGGCATCCATATGCTCTGCGGCGGGCCAATCGGGTTGAAACCTGATGGTGCCATCGTCGATATGTGCATCCGCACGAAACACGCCAGCACCGGCCATGCCCGGCTCATTGCGAAATGGCCAATCATCCAGATCCCCCGCCACCACCGCATGCACGTTGCGCAGGGTGCCGCCACGCAACGCCATATCCAACCACTGCACCGAGGATTTCGGCATCAGGTGATGGATCCAAAATCCATGTGCAAAAGACACCGGCACATCGCCGATATCCGCTGCGATATCCAGATGCGGATGGCTACCGTCATCCTGCAAACCGATACCGCCACGCGCCTGCACTTGCAGCAGCCCGCCATCAATCGCCAAACCGGGGGTCTGAATGGTCCAGCCTGCCACATCCCGCCACAGCACGACCTCACCATCCATCTTGAAGCGATGCACCACGCCGAAGCCTGCCGGCCAATCAAATTCAACCGTGGCAGTGCGATCAAAGCGCATCCGCAAGCCGTCCTGATCGGCCTGCAACCAACCACCGACCCCGCGCATTCCAGGTGCGTGTCCGACCGGATCGAAACGAAAGCCACTGATACGCGCGCTGGCATGCAGCATGCCGCCGGTGTGGCCCCGGATATCCACATCATCCAATACCGCTACCGGCTGCGTGGCCTGCACCCAATGCCGCAGCCGCGCAGGCACGGCATCGCTCAATGCCACCAACTGCAACAGTGGCGCGACATTCAAATGTTCGGCGCGCATTGCATAGCGTTGCCCACCTGCCAATGACAACCCATCCAGGATCTGCCGCCCAGCACCATTGCCAATACGCAATCGGCTGACCTGCAACTTCCAATCCTGCAAGCGCCCTGACCAGTTGGCCGCCAATACCAATTCCCCCACCTCATGGCTGGCCACGGGTGTCGCCCTTGCGGAGGCTGCTGCGGTCGTCGTTGCCGCAGGCATCGGCGCCCCGCGCAAACGCACATCCAACAACCCGGCATCCGCCCGCACAGCGACCACCCGGTAGCTGCGCAACTGCGCCCAGCCTTGCAAGCGGCCACGCCCGGTCACCGCAGTCACGCCCAGAAGTGGCAGCTTGTCGCCCAAATCGGCCAAATCCACCATCCGGCTGCCGACGTAGACGCGACCATCGCCACTGGTGCGATCCAGCACACCCGCGATATTGAACGGTGTTGCCGTATTGCCAAGCCAAGCACTTGCGCCCGCGCGCACCTGGTTGCCGTTGACTTGCAGGCGAAGGTCAATGCGCGGCAGGTGCAAGTCCAACTTCAGTGCTGGCGCCAGTACCCGCAGCTTCGCTTGCGCCAGCTGCAGTTCACCCAAATGCGACAGTGCCTCCAACGGGTCACCGCCGGCTTGCTGGCCGGGTAACCCGCGCACTTGCCATTGCCCGTTGTCGTCACGCTGCAAGGTCAAGTCCAAGCCACGCAAGCGCAACTCAGTGAACGAGCGGCCCGGCAACAACCCCGCGTATTGCGCGATCTGGATCTCGGCATTGCCGATCTGCAGCGGATTTTTCGCATCACCAATGCGCAAATTGGATAGCCGCAACAAGGGCCCGCGCCGTGTCCACTGGGTATCCAGATGATCAAACGCGACCGTGCGTCCGGCACGTTCACTCAGCCATGCGGCCACGTGTTCTGGATGCCGCTCCACCATCGGCAACAACAGGCTGCCCACGCCATTGCCCAGCGCCAGCAGCGCAAGCATGACAGCAAGCGTATGCCATGTGTGCCGCCACACCCTGCGCCAGCGACTGGGCTGGGTCATGCCGCAACCTCGGTCAAACCGTAGCGCACACCATGCGCCACCGCACTCATCCGGTTGTTACAACAGCACGACATCGAACTGCTCTTGCAGATATTGCGCATCGGCTTGAAAGCGGATCGACTTGCCAATGAACTCCTCCAGCTCGGCCACCGCGTTGGATTCTTCGTCGGTAATCCGCCCAACCACTTTGGGCGAGGCGATCACCAGCAAGCGGGCAGCATCAAACTGGCGTACCGCACGCACAATCTCGCGGAAGATTTCGTAGGTAATGGTTTCGGCAGTCTTGACCATGCCGCGCCCGGTGCATTCGTGGCAGGGCTCGCACAACTGGCGTTCCAGGGATTCCACCGTGCGCTTGCGGGTCATCTCCACCAAGCCCAGGGGCGAGAAGTCATACACCGTGGTTTTGGCGTGATCCTTGATGAGGGATTTTTCCAGCGTGCGCAGCACCTGCCGGCGATGTTCCACATCGTGCATGTCGATGAAATCGATAATGATGATCCCGCCCAGATTGCGCAGCCGCAATTGCCGTGCCACCGCCTGCGCCGCTTCCAGATTGGTGCGATACACCGTCTCTTCCAGATTGCGCTGCCCCAGGAAACTGCCGGTATTGACATCCACCGTGGTCATCGCCTCGGTTTGATCGATCACCAGATAGCCGCCGGATTTGAGCGGCACCTGCTTATCCAGGGCACGCTGGATTTCATCCTCGACACCGTACATATCGAAGATCGGGCGCAAGCCGGAATAATGCTCGATCTTCTCCGCCAATGCCGGCATGTATTTGGCCGCAAACTCCCGCAGATGCTCGCAGGTTTCGCGTGAATCCACCTTCACCTTGTCCACGTCGCGGCGAATCAAATCGCGTACGGCACGCAGGGGCAGACTGAGATCCTCATAAATGCAACTGCCCACTTTTGCGGCAGCGGAATTGCGCTCGATCAGCTCCCATACGCGCCCCAGATAGGCAATATCTTCGGCTAATGCCTCCGCGGATTGACCTTCCGCATTGGTGCGCACGATAAAGCCGTGGCCGGGCCCGCCGGCGGTCAACTCGGCCATCAGCGTTTTCAGTCGGCCACGCTCGGCTTCATCTTCAATCCGGGCGGAAATACCAATGACCTTGGAGCGCGGCAGCAACACCAGATAGCGCGAGGGAATACTGATCTGGGTGGTCAGCCGTGCGCCTTTGCTGCCGATCGGGTCTTTCACCACCTGCACCACGATCTCGGCACCATCGCGCAGCAAGTCGATGATGGGAATCTGCACCTGCGGCGGCGGTGCCGCCGGCACATCATCGCCGTCCACTGCATCCAGTGGCGCAGCGCGAAAAATATCGTTGGCGTGCAAAAACGCGGCACGTTCCAGCCCGATCTCCACAAAGGCCGCCTGCATGCCCGGCATCACCCGCTGCACCTTGCCTTTGTAGATATTGCCGACCACCCCGCGCTGGCTGCCGCGTTCGATGTGCAACTCTTGCAACATGCCGTTTTCGACCACCGCCACGCGGGTTTCACGCGGTGTCACATTGACCAGCAAATCCTCGCTCATGGCAGCAAC
>DAORUL010000052.1:0-11340 GCA_035433165.1 Thermomonas sp.
GCAGTGCGGCACACATGATTGAAGTTCAGGGCTTGGGCAAGTGTTACGGCGACTTCACCGCAGTGGAGGCGGTGTCCTTTCAGGTGGCAGCTGGCCAGATCATGGGTTTGGTGGGCCCCAATGGCGCTGGCAAAACCACCACGCTGCGGTGTTTGGCCGGGATTATTCCTGCCACCACCGGGCATGCGCGCATCGGCGGGGTGGACATCGCGGCCGACCCGGTGGCGGCCAAACGGCAGTTGGCGTTCATTCCCGACGAGCCCCGCTTGTTCGAGCATCTCACGGTAGAGCAGCACCTGAATTTTGTCGCACGCCTGTATGGCGTGAGCGATTGGCAGCAACGGGCGCAACCGCTGTTGGCCGAATTGGAAATGGACGACAAGCGCCGTCTGCTGCCGTCCGAATTGTCCCGCGGGATGAAACAGAAACTGGCGATTGCCTGTGGCTTGCTGCACGCGCCGCGGGCGGTGATTCTGGATGAGCCACTGACGGGGCTGGACCCCTACGGCATTCGGCGCATGAAGAACAGCATGCGGCGACTTTCGAGTGAAGGCGTGGCGATCATCCTCAGTTCGCATTTGCTGGATCTGGTGGAAGAGGTGTGCACCCATCTGCTGATTTTGAAGGACGGGCACAAGCTGGCCGACGGGTCGGTGGCGGAGGTGCGTGCCCGCTACATGGCCGATGGTGCGGCCAGCCTGGAGGATGTGTTCTTCCGCGCCACCGGCGAGTCCGAGTCGCCGGCAGAGGATGCGCGCGCGTGAGCACGCTGGCGGCGTCCAACCGGTTTGCCGCGGTCGCCGGTGCATTTTTCTATCTGCAAATCACTTCGTTGTACAACAACCTGCGGCGTCGCTTGCTGCGCTTGCGACAACCCAAATATTTGCTGGGTGCGCTGGCCGGTGCGGCGTATATGTATGCCTTCGTGTTCCGGCACCTGCTGCGTAGCGATACCGCGCAGGCCTCTGCGCTGCAGGCGATGCCGTCTGTGTTGTTGAGCGACTTGCCGGCACTGGCGGCTTTGGTGCTGCTGTTGATTGTGTGGCTGGATTGGCTGTTTGCCGGCGAGGGGGTGGAGCTTGGGTTTTCCGAAACCGAAATCGCGTTTTTGTTTCCCGCACCGCTGACGCGCACGGCATTGATTCAATACAGCTTGCTGCGCTCGCAATTGGCGATCTTTTTTTCCTCGTTCCTGTTGGGTCTGTTGTTGCGACGTGGCGCGGCGTTCGGTGGGCATCCGCTGCAATACGCCACCGGCTTGTGGCTGTTGCTGTCGATGGGGCGGCTGCATTTGCTGGCGGCTGCGTTTACCCGCGAGCGGCTGGCACAACGCGGCTTGAGCATTTGGCCACGCCGTGCGTTGGTGCTGTTGCTGGGGGTGGTGCTGGCGGCCGTGTGTTTGTGGCCGGTACACGCACAGCTGGCGCTGCCACCGATGCAGGCATGGAAGGATGTTGCGGTGTTGCATGCGTGGTTTGTACACATCGTGACCAGTACCCCGCTGGCATGGTTGCTGCTGCCATTGCAGTGGGTGGTGGCACCGTTATTTGCTGCCGATACCGCCAGTTTTCTGCATGCCTTGCTCCCGGCGCTGGGCTTGCTGGGGCTGCATTACTGGTGGGCGGTGCGGGTGCAGGTGAGCTTCGAGGAAGCCACGATTGCGCATGCGCGCCGGCAGGCTTTGCGGAGGTCGGCACGGAGTGAAGGACGTCTGCGTGAACGCGCGCCCGGCAAGCCGCGGAGTGCCCCCTTTGTGCTGGCCGCCAATGGTGTTCCTGCGCTTGCCTTCTTGTGGAAAGGGTTGCTGGCGTTGGGGCCGATCTATCGCTTGCGCAGTTGGTTGCTGGCCTGTGTGCTGGCCTTCATCGCGGTGCAGTGGGTCGCCGCGCAGCCATGGGCGAAGCCGGCGTTGCTGGCGATGGGGGCAGGATTTTTGATGCTCGGTGGCTGGGGGTTGTTGTTCGGCCCGATGTTGATGCAACGCAGCGTGCAGCGCTTGCTGGAGTATCTGGACATCTTCAAGTCCACCCCATTGGGCGGGCGGCAGATTGCCTTGGGGGAATTGGCAACCCCGGTTGCGTTGATGAGCTTCCTGTTCTGGTTGTTGCTGTGGATCACCGCACTGTGCTTCGTGATGGCCGGTGGGCGGGGTGTATTTACGCCGATGGTGATCACGATGACGGCGGTGGGGGGTGCGCTGCTGGTGCCGCCACTGAGTGCGTTGATGTTGTGCCTGCCGTTTGCCGGCACCTTGTATTTCCCGGCATGGGTCGCACCGGCAAAAGGCGGTGGCCGGGGGGTGGAGGTGATGGGCCAGCGCATGATTTTCATGGCCGGCTATTTGCTGACGCTGTTGCTTGCCCTGCTGCCGGCAACGCTGCTGGCCGGGTTGGTGTTTTTGCTGGTGAACTGGCTGCTCGGGCTGCTGCTGGCCACGCTACTGGCGGCAGTGGCTGCCTGTGCGGTCTTGCTGTTGGAACTGCACGCGGTGCTGGGGGTGTTGGGCCGCCGCATTGATGACTTCGATGTGTCGCAGGAACTGCGTTAACCGTGGGCTGACACAGTGTGGTGCTGTGCCGCATGCGGGATCAGTTACCAGCCGGCGGCACCTTGCTCCTCGGTGGCACTGAAGTTGGAATGGGCGCCACCGGAATCATTGGCCACGCCGGTCGAAAAATACGCCACGCCGGTGCCGGCGGCACGGTCGATCCACAGCCCTGAGAGCAGGCCGTAGGCATTGCCGCTGTGGCCCATGCGCGTGCGGCCATCGGCAAACAAATCATCGCGGCACTGCTTGCCATCACCGCGTGCCAAATGCTGCACGGCCAGCCCGTAGGCGCAGAAGAATCCGCCGCGATTGGGCTCGTCTTCTTCGCCAATCACGCCATTGTTGCCGTTGTATTGCCACACCGGCGTCGCCAGCAGGGCGACCGACGCTGGCTGCAAAATGCGCACACCATCCAGCGTGCCATCGCCCAGCAACATGCGGCCAATGCGCGCCAGATCGCGTGCGGAAATACGCAAGCCGCCTTGCGGCGAGAACAAGGTGCCGTTTTCGCCTGGCCGCCAACGCGATAAATCGCAACTGCCGTCGCGTGCGGCAATCACTGCACAGGCAGGGGCCTTGCCACGCAAATCATCTTTCTGTGGTGTGCTTTTTTCATCGTACAAAACCACCGCACGGGCGAGCGCGGCGTGGCTGCAACCTGACCAATTGAAACAGGCGTCCAACTGCATAGGGAACAACACCAGTCGGCGCATCAAGCGGTCGAAGCGCTCGCCCGTGGCGCGCTCCATGGTCTGCGCCACCAGCGGGAAATTGAGGTTGGTATAACGAAAAAACGTGCCGGGCGGGTGCTGGCTGTCCCAGGCGTCGGGCTTGTTGGTGATGATGCGGATGTCGTCACCCAGGGGGACATTCCAGTAGCCGGCGCTGTCGGTCAGGCTGGAGGTGTGCGAAAGCAGCATGCGCAAGGTGATGGGCACCTGCGGGAAGGCCGGGTTGCGCAGCGAAAAGCCGAGCAGGTCAGAAACATCTGCATCCAGAGTCAATTTGCCTGCTTCCAGCAGGCGCATCGCGCCGATCGTGGTGACCAGTTTGCTGATCGAGGCAATCCGTGCCGGGTCGTCGGCGCTCACTGCGCGCCGGGCGGCGATGTCGGCCAGCCCGTCTGTGCGCACGCTGGTTTCGCCATGGCGATCGAAGCTGACACGCACCCGTGCCACCGGGTCACCCGCATGTGTGCAGCCGGCAGCCAGCAGCAGGGCAAGGGTGGCAAATCGTGCGGGCAAGGGCATCGCGGCAATTCCAGACAGGGCGCCAGCAGGCGGAATCAGTGCAGGGTAGCTGAACCGTGGCTATCCGGATCAGGCAGCATGACTTCCTGCCCATGTGCATTGGATTACAGGTGTACTACTATACCAACACACCAAGACAGGAGAGATTCATGTTCACCGTTAAAGCCCCGCGTAATCCCAACCGTCCCGACCGCCGCCAGGTACCGCGCAATCTGGAAGATCGTGGTTTCGAGCCGCGTGCACGTGAGCGCGAGTTCGGCATCGGCTATGGCCGCAGCAGTGGCTATGTGCGCAGCCCCAGTTATGTGCCGGTGCAGGCCGGAATGTTTCGCTGCCGCTAATTGATCGATGATTCATGCGTCAGTCCGCGTAAGCAATCGGCGGCTTGCAGCAGATCCGGGAAAAACGCCTCGAACGTCGCCTGCATGACGGCCTCGTCGGCACGCAGCAGATCGAGGCAGGCCACCAGCTTGTGGCCATTGCGCGAGAGCCGCGTCGAGATGCCGCGCACAGCGGCGTCCACGCTCTCGCGCTGCGCATACGAGCCCAGCCAGTCATGCGCGGCCATGCGTGGAGCGATAGCGGAAAGCCGTGGCGGCAGTTGCGAACGGCGTGCGTCAAGGATGCGATAAACGCGTGCAGTGAACTCGCCCAGCGGTGCGCCATTCCAGTGCGCCCATTGCCGCGCCAGACAATGATCGAAATACACATCCAGCACGATCCCGGCGTAGCGTCGCAGCGCACCAAATCGCGTCCGCGCGGCGACCACGTGCGGATGTTCATCGGTGTAGCGGTCGATGCGCCAGTGCCGCACGATCTCCACCCGTACCGGCAGCGGCCAGTCCTGCAGCGCGCTTTGCCCATGCACGAAATCGCCCAGCAGTGCGCCAAGGATGGCGTCATCGCTATGCCGCGCAAGCCACGCATGGGCGAGATAGTTCATCGGCGCATGCTACGCGGCAAGCGTGGCACTCGCTCACATATGTTTGAACAAGGTCATGAACGGCTGACTGACGATCAGCGTTTCCGGGCGCTGTTTCAGCCGTACCGTGCCGCGCCCGCTGTCGTCGCGGACGATGCCGGCAATGGCTTTCAGATTGACAATCGTGGAGCGGTGGATCTGCTTGAAGGTGTTGCCGTCCAGCCGTGGCAGCAACTCGCGCAACGAGCTGCGCAGCAGCGCCTCGCCTTCGGCGGTCATCACCGTGGTGTATTTCTGCTCGGCGCGGAAATACAGCACGTCATCGATCAGGATCAAGCGGGTTTCACGGCCGGCGCTGGCGGTCAGCCAGGTCAGTGGCTCCACCGCGCTGGCTGGCTGCGGCAGCGCGCCCAGCTTATCCAGCAGCACGGCCATCTGGGCTGCATCCGGCACGGCGTCGCGGGCTTGCAAGCGGGCGACGGTGGCATCCAGACGCTCCGGTTTCACGGGTTTGAGCAGGTAATCAATCGCGCCACGTTCGAAGGCGTCGATGGCGTATTGGTTGTAGGCGGTGACAAACACGATCTGGGTGCGCGGGCTGGCATCGGCGGCGGCGGCAGCGACCTCGAGCCCGGTCAGGCCGGGCATGCGGATATCGAGGAAGGCGACACTGGGTTGATGCTCAGCCAAAGCCTCCACCGCGCTGGCGCCGTCTTCGCATTCGGCAACGATGCGCAGCGCCGGCCATGCGCGTGCCAGCTCAGCCACCAGCGCTTGCCGCAACAGGGTTTCGTCTTCGGCGACGATGCAGGTGGGGGCATCAGACATTGGGAGTGACTCCGCTGGCGGGCACGGTGAGGGTTGCCGCCACGCCGCTGGGGAAGTTGGCAATCACCGACAGATTGGCCGCGCCGGCATAGCGCAGGCGCAGGCGTTCCCGCACGTTTTTCAGGCCGATGCCGGTACCGCTGGTCTTGCTGTTGAAGCCCTCGCCATCGTCGGCCACGGTGACGGCCACCAGGCCGTCATCGCGGTGGGCGCGAATCCAAATCGTGCCGCCACCGGTACGGGGTTCCAGCCCGTGCTTGATCGCGTTTTCAACCAGGGTCTGCAACATCATCGCCGGCAGCGGGGTGGCGCGCAGTGCTTCGGGGACTGCAACCTGTACGGCAAGGCGGTCGCCCATGCGGATCTTCAGGATTTCAAGATAAGCCAGCGCCCGTTCCAATTCCGCACCCACGCTGGACATCTCGTCCTCGGCACTGGGCAGCGAACGCCGCAAGTACTGGATCAAATGCCCCAGCATCGCCTCGGCGCGGGCGGGGTCGCTGCGCGTGAGCAGTTGCGCGCTGGCCAGCGTGTTGTACAGGAAATGCGGCTCCACCTGCGCATGCAGCAAATGCAGCTTGGCCTCGGTCAATTCCTTTTCCGTCGCCGTTTGCGCCGCGCTGGCTTGTTCACCGCGCCGGCGCTCGCCAATGCGGCGGGTGATCGCACGTGCAATGGCTTCGGCATTTTCGAAATTGATACCGTCATCGACCAAAAACCAGTCGCTCCATGCCGGGCTTTCCGGTTCGCAAATCAGTGTCACACGGCCGCTGTCACCGGCGGGAGTGACAGTGGCCTGCAACAGATTGTGCGAAGGGGCGAACCACAGCAACGGGTTCCAACGCCGCAGGGGCGGTTCACCATACAAATGCGGCCGCGCCAGCTTGGCTTTCACCTGCAAACTGTCGCGCGCGCTGCGCACGTCGTCCACCCCGGGCAGCTCGCGGATCGCGGCATCCACCAGATCAAACGCTTCGCCGGCTTCCAGTGGAATTTCGATCAAGCGTTTCTGGCGGTTGTCCAGGGTTTCGTTGTCGATGCGCCCGGCCAGCATCCGTACCCGATGCAGATGCGAGAATGCACCGGCAATCACCAGTCCCAATGTGCCGAATCCGAACACAAGCGCGGGCAGTGCGAACTGGCCAATCAGCGGCAAGCTGGAGTACAGCGCCACCACCAACATCACCACCATGCCCCAGGTGGTGGCAAGCCGCAGGATGAAAAACAGACGTTTGAACATGAGTGTTGGCAGGGTTGTAAGGTTGCGGGTGAGGATAGGGGCGAGCGTTCATTTGGGAAGTAGGGCTGCGATGAAACACCGCCAGCGCCGATGGATGCGAGCGGGGTCGGCTTGAATTTGTGTCAGAGTTTGCACTGCTGCCACCCTGCGTTGTTCCGATGATGCAAGGTTGGCAGTGAAACCACCACAATGAGTGAGGCTAACCATGTCCCGAAATCTCTATGTCACCCTGCCGGTGAAAGATGTGCAACGGAGTGTCGACTTCTTTGCCGCACTCGGCTTTGCATTCAATCCGAAATTCGCCAGTGACAATGGCGCGGCACTGGTCATCAACGACAGCACGACCGTCATGCTGACAACTGAAGCCTTTTTTTCCACGCTGACCAAAGTGCCGATCGTCGATGCCCGCCAAGCCACGGAAGCGCTGTTCTCGCTCTCGCTGGATAGCCGTGCGGAGGTGGATGATCTGATCCACAAGGCAGTGGCTGCGGGCGCACAGGAAGGTCACGATCCGGAGGACTACGGCTTCATGTACCAGCGCGCCTTTATCGATCTGGATGGTCACCAGTGGGGCGTGTTCCAGATGAACGCGGAATAGTGACTGGCGCAAACAACAAAGCCACCCGCAGGTGGCTTTGCGCAAACAATATCGGCTCAACTCAACGTGCGGCGGTGCGGTTGAAGTCGCGGCGCAGCCAGCTGTCGATCATGCGTTTCTCGTAGCGCAGCGGGTCGCTGTCGTTGATCATGCCGGAGTTGACCATGAACGCCATGTCGGTGAGTTTGCGTTCGCCTTCCGCCACTACCGCACCGCTGGCATCGGTTTCGCGGAATTTCACCGTCATTCGCGGTGGATAGATCTCGCGGATCATGCGGATATTCTGGCGATCCAGCCCATGCCAAGGTTCATAGCGGCCGGCACGCTGGATATCGACGATGGTCAATTGCAGTTTGTTGCCGGGTGCCAGCTGCTTGTCGGCTTGCTTGCGCATGTATTTGGCCAGCTGAATCAGCCAGTCGCCCTGCGCCGATTCAAAGCGGTTGCCGCTGGCTTTGAGCTCGGTGAAGGTGGCCGGGTCGGCCCACGCCACGCTGACCGGGCCGTTGTCGGGCAGGGCGCGCGGCGCATCCTTGGACAACAGGTTGTTGCCGGCAACGGCGCTTCCCGCCATCGCCAACATCAATGCAAGTGCGAGCAACTTGGCGTTCATGTGCACTCTCCGTTTGGGGGTGCGGCCAGTGTGCCGCGTTGCACGGGCAGTGGCGAGGGTGCCCGCAAAGGTCAGTCAGCCGGCGTTGCGTCTTGCGCGTCGCTGTCCTGGAACCAGGCTTCCACGGTGCCACGCAGCTTCAGGGTCATCGGCATGCCACGGCGGTCCAACGAGCGCCCCGCCTGCACGCGAATCCAGCCTTCGCTGATGCAGTACTCCTCGACATTGGTGCGCTCGGCACCATTGAAACGGATGCCGATGCCGCGCTCCAGCAACGCGGCGTCGTGAAATTTGCTGCGCGCGTCATTGGACAGGCGATCGGGCGGGGTATTGGTATCGGACATGGCCATGCTGTCGGCGTTCGGGGCCGACAGCATACCCGGTGCGGCTCAGCGCAGCTTGCGCGACACCGCGAAGAAGACCAGATTGCCCAGCCCCAGCGCGCCCACCAGCACCGCGATCACGCCGGGGGTGATTTCCTGCCAGCCGCGCAGGTCCACGATGCCAAACCCCAGCGCCAGTGCCACCAAGGTGATGCCCCAGCGCAGCGATGCCAAGCGGCGAGCGGTTTCATCGCCTTCCAGAATGCTGCGCACCAACGACGGATCGCCGTTGCTGGCGACCAGTTGCTTGCGCACGCGGGCATCCACAACGGCTTTGATCGCATAAGTGATGCAGAGGAACAAGGTGATTGGTACGAGCAATGCGTAATCCATGACGGTCTCCTGTAAGGGGTCGGCGGCCGCAGTGGCCGTTCGCTGCAAGAGATACGGCCGGGCCGCAGCCGGTTGCAGTGATGAGCGAAAATTCTTTTGAAACCGATTGCAACCAAACCCGCCTTCGGCGTATCCAGTGTGGGATGGAAGCCGATCGCGCCCTCGTCGAAGCCGTACTTGCCCGCCGCCCCGGTGCGTTCGAGCAATTGGTGCGCGACTACCAGGGGCTGTGTTGGCACGTGATCCAACGCATGGTGCGGCATCCGGAAGACACCCGCGAGCTGTGCCAGGACACTTTCCTGCGCGTGCATCGCTACTTACATCAGTACCGTTTCGATAGTCCACTGAAATCGTGGATCGGGCAGGTGGCATATGCGGTGGCCAAGCGCCATCTGGAGCGCAAGCGGATCCTGCTGGCCGAACCGGCTGGCGATGACGATGGGCTGTCCTTGCTCGACAACATCGGCGATGGGTTCGATCTTGTCGCCACCTTCGCCGGTGCCGAAGCCGAGCGCGAACTGCATGCCGCGATCGAGCGCCTGCCGCCGCTGCAGCGCACACTCTTGACCCTGTATCACCTGGAAGAATTGCCGATCAGCGAGATTGCCTTGATCACAAGCCTGGCCGAAGGGACGATCAAAAGCCATCTGTTTCGCAGCCGCAATCAATTGCGCAAATTGCTGGTTGAACACCTCGGAGTTGCCGCATGAACATCCACGACCACACGCCTGCCCTCCCGCGCGACTGCAATGGGGACGGTATCGATGCGCAGCGCTGGCAAGCACAGGAAGCCGCACGCCGGGGCGATCCCGCCGCCGATGCCGGCGACCTGCGCATCGCCAGTGCCTTGCGCCACGCACCGCCAGTGGACTTGCCTGTCGATTTTGCGGCGCAGATGGCGACGTTGGCACGCGCCCGGCAGCAAGCCTCCAGCGTGCTGGAACAACGCTTGCTGCACGGGCTGCTGGTGGTGTTCGCACTGTCGGCAGCGGTGGTGGTGGCTTGGTATGGCCGTGGTTGGGTGGCCGGTCTGAGTGTGGCATTGCCCGGTGGTGGTGACGCACTGGGCTGGTGCGCGGCGGCGGCGCTATGCCTGCTGTTCAATTGGGGGCTGGGCGGGCTGCGGCGGCGCTGGTTGCCGGTTGGCTGATCGCGCGGGGGTGTTCCTTCCGTGTGCGTGGAAGGCACCCGAGGACGCGGCACGAGCACGCCTGCCGTAAACTTCGTGCATGTCATCTCCGCACGATTCCGCCCTGAACGCCCTCCTGTATCCGTTTGCAGAAGGCCTGCTGCACTGGCCGCAAGACGCGCCGGTGTTGTTCCTGCGTGGCCGTGAAGGTGCGGTGCTGCATGCGTTGCCCCACGCGACACTGGTGGCTACCCAGCCGTTCAAACCGGAAGCCGCACGGCTGGAGCGCATCGGCATCACACTGCTCGATGAAGAGGCCTTGCCTGCACACCACTACCCGCTGGTGTTGCTATTGCCGCCGCGTCAGCGTGAGGAAGCGCGCGCGTTGCTGGCGAAGGCGTGCCGGGCGGTTGCTGCCGATGGCGTGGTGGTGGCGGCAGTCAGCAATGACGAGGGCGCGAAGTCACGCGAGGCCGATCTCAAACACTTGGCAGGCAGCGTCAGCACGCTCAGCAAGTATCACTGCCGGGTGTTCTGGACGCGCCCGCAGGCCGCTTGGGAGGCCGCGCAAGTCGCGCAATGGGTGCAGGCCGATGCGCCGCGTCGCCAGCCGTGCGCAGAGCTGCCGGCAGGCGCGTTCCACACGCGGCCGGGGGTGTTTGCATGGGACAGGGTGGATGCCGCATCCAAGATGCTGGCAGGGGTGTTGCCGCCCACGCTGCGCGGGAAGGTGGCGGATTTCGGCGCGGGCTGGGGCTATTTGTCGATGCAGGTGCTGGCGCGCTGCCCGCACATCACCTCGCTGGATGTGTATGAAGCCGACGCACGTGCGCTGACATTGGCGCAGCGCAATCTGGCCGATGCCCGAGTGCCGGTACATGCGCATTGGCACGATGTCGAACGGGGCGTGAGTGAACGCTTCGATGCCATCGTTTGCAATCCACCTTTTCATGCCTTGGGCCGCGGTGATCGTCCCGACATCGGCCGTGCATTTATCGCCGCCGCCAGCGCAGCGCTCAAATCCGGTGGCCGCTTGTGGCTGGTCGCCAACCGTCATCTTCCCTACGAGGATGCGCTGGGCAGCGGCTTTGCGCAGGTGCGCAGCGTGGCGCAAGACGGCGGGTTCAAGATCATTGAAGCGGTAAAGGCATGAAGCTGGTCAAGCACCTTGCCAACCTCGGTTATGGCAGCCGCAAGGACGTGCAGTGGCTGTTTCGCGAAGGCCGCATCACCGACGCCGATGGCGACGTGCTGTACGCCGATGATCCGGTCGATCACGCCAGCATTCGCATCGACGGGCAAGCGCTGGATCCGCCGTGCGGCATGTTGTTGATGCTCAATAAACCCACCGGCGTCACCTGTTCGACCAAGGATGCGGGGCGGGTGGTGTTCGATTTGTTTCCACCACGCTACCGCCTGCGCAGCCCGGCGCTGTCCACCGTGGGGCGGTTGGATCGCGATACCTCGGGTCTGTTGTTGTTGACCGATGACGGGCA
>DAORUL010000053.1:0-11139 GCA_035433165.1 Thermomonas sp.
CACTGAGGGGCTTGTTAAAGAATTGTTGACTGGTCTATAGTCAGCGGGTCAGGCCCATTGAGGCCAGGCGACCTTGTACTTTTTTAGTCACTTCGTCCCAATGGGGGTTACACACAATGGCTTCTAATTACCTTGCCAAAGGCCTGAAGCGCAGCGCACTCACGATTGCGCTGGGTCTTTGCTTCGCCGGTGGCGTGCAGGCGCAGAGCACCAGTGGTGCCATTTCCGGCTCCGCTCCGGCTGGCTCCACCGTCACCATTTCCAACAACAGCGGTTTGAGTCGCACCATCACGGTTGATGCAAGCGGCCGCTTCAACGCTGGCAACCTGCCGGTTGGTGACTACACCGTTACCTCGGGTAGCAACAAGCGCAATGTAACCGTTACATTGGGCGGCAACGCCGCTGTTGCGTTTGGCGGTGGTGATGCCACGACGCTCGGTACCGTGACGGTAACGGCAGCGGGTATGAACACAATTGATGTCAATACGGTATCCACCAGCACCGTGTTGACTGCAAAAGAACTGAGCCGTCTCCCGTTGACGCGCTCGGCAGAGGCCGTTGCTTTGTTGGCCCCGGGCGCCGTGGCCGGAAATAGCGTGTTCTTTGGCAATGTGGTGTCGTTCGGCGGCTCCAGTGTCGCTGAAAATGCTTATTACATCAACGGCATGTTTACTGGCAATCCCATGACCAACGTGGGCGGTTATACCCTGCCCTATGGCTCGATTGAACAGCAAGAAACCTACACCGGTGGTTACAGCGCAAAGTATGGCCGCTCGAATGGCGGTGTGATCAACCAGGTTGGTAAAAGCGGCACCAATGAGTTCCATTTTGGCGCTCAGGTCACTTGGAAGCCAAGGAGCTTGCAAGAGCATGCACCAGATCGCTACATGCCAAACGATACCTTGCCGGCAGGCTATGAGTACACCGACCCAACGAGGGCGGGCAAATTGTTCTCACGCGGCGGCGGCAATGAAAATTGGAGCCTGACCTATAGTGGTTATGTGAGTGGCCCGTTGATCAAGGATCGCCTGTTCGGCTTCTTGTCAGTTGAGCAAGAAAAGAACAATTCGGTGTCGTTCCCGAGCAGCGTTGCGAACCCGCGGGTTCTGCACGATGAGTCCAAGAACCCGAAGCTGTACGCAAAGCTCAATTGGAACATTAACGACAATAACCTGCTTGAAGCGACCTACATGGCGCAGAATTACAAGTATGGTGGTTACTACAATAGCTATGTCTTTGATACGAATGCTGAGGGCTCCGCAAGCGGCGCATTCCCGGCAGCGGTCAAGGAAAACGATGAATTCACCATCCTCAAGTATACGGGTTATCTGACGGATAACCTGACCTTGAGTGCTTTGTACGGACACTCCCGTTTGAGCTATGGCTTTAATCCCACCCTGACCGGAAGCCCGCTGGTATCCAGTGCATCACTGCAAAACCCCGCCTACTGGCCGGCTGGTACCCCGGCAAGTGGTCTTACCAATAAGCAGGTAGACTACCGCGGTGTTCCTGGTGCGCGTGACTATGGTGACAATTTGCGCGTGGAACTGGAGTGGGTTCTTGGTAGCCATACACTGACTGCCGGTATCGACAACCAAGACTTCAAAGCAAAAAATGAAGGTCAAACGCAGATCGCAGATCGTTGGATCTACGCACGCACATCTGCTGCCAACATGAATAACCCTATCAACGCAGAGTTGGATGTGGGTGCTCCGGGGCAACGCTATTATGTTCGCAAGTTTCGTTACTTCAACGTAACGAATATGTCGCTGGCCCAAAAGGGCTGGTATTTGGAAGACAAGTGGCAGGTAACGGACCGGATGCTGCTGTCGCTGGGTCTTCGTAATGACAAGTTCACCAACAAGCAAGAAACTGGTGCCGCTTATGTGAAGACGGGTAACCAGTGGGCACCGCGCCTTGGTTTCAGTTGGGATGTGTTTGGTGATTCATCCTTCAAGGTTTTCGGTAATGCCGGGCGCTATTATTTGGCACTACCGCAAGCGGTTGCAGTGCGTGGCGCGTCAGCATCGACGTACACCTCAGAATACTTCACCTATAGCGGTATCGCTGCTGATGGTACCCCAACTGGTTTGACGCCGATCCTGAACGTGGCCGGTACTGCACCAGCAGGCCCGGTGTCATCCAACCATGAAAATGGTCGAGTCAAGGATGCCAACAGCTTCACACCCATCGACCTGAAATCGTCCTATCAGGATGAATTCATTCTGGGCTTCCAATCCAAGCTAACCGAGAGTTGGAACTTTGGTGCCAAGCTCACCTATCGCAACCTGAAGGCTGCAATGGATGACGTTTGCAGTCCTGACCTGATGGCGGCCAAGCTGGCCAAGATGGGTATTAACCCGGATACGGTTCAGATTCCTGGTATCGGTAATGTGGATGGCGGTTGCTTCATTGTGAACGTGGGTGCCACCAATACATTCAGTTTCCCCAATGTGACAGGTGGTGGCCGTACTTCCTTCGAGATGACCCCAAGCGATTGGCAATGGGTTGCACCGATGAAGCGTAGCTACAAGGCGCTTGACCTATTTGTCGAACGTCCGTTCGATGGCAAGTGGGAAGCTCGTGTCGACTACACCTTCGCCAAGAGCTACGGCAACATGGAAGGTCCGGCGAACTCGGATACCGGCCAGGGCGCCGCATCCCACGATAATGGTGTTTCTACCAGCCAGAACTGGGACTTCCCGCAATTCATGCTGTACTCGATCGGCTACCTGCCGAACGATCGCCGTCATCAGATCAAGGTGCGCGGCAGCTATGCGTTCAATGATGAGTGGATGATCAGTGGTAACGTGCGTATCATGTCTGGCATGCCGATTACCTGCTGGGGCTACCTGAATGATAAGGGTGGTGATCCGGCAACCAATGAATCGGATCCCTCCGGTTATGATGGGTCGTACTATCACACCTGCTTCGGCAAGCCGTCGGCCCCGGGTAAGGAATATACCCCGTGGACGAAGAAGGTCGATTTGGGGCTGACCTACAAGCCCGCATTCCTTGACCACAAGCTGGAGCTTTCGCTGAACGTCATCAACGTATTCAATGAGCGTAAGGCTACTGCAATCGACGGCACCACCGAAGATAGCATTGCTACCGTGAGCAATACCTACGGTATGCCACTGCGGTTCCAGACCCCGCGTTATGTGATGATTAACGCCTCCTATAACTGGTAAGTCTTCTTAGTTAGTGGTGGTAATGTTCAAGCCGGCCTTCGCAAGAAGGCCGGCTTTTTTATGCTTCGGTGAACGTGGCACATGGAAAAATGGTGTATAAGGAGCATGTTGCCACGGCTTAGAGGTGCCTATGATCGGTCATTTTTTCGCGGGCCTTCTGGCGCTTCATGCAATACCAGCTACACCGGTAGAGCAGCAGCAAGTCCAGGAGATGCCGCAACCAGAGCAGGTGCTTGCCATCCCTGATGGGCTGCGGGCTGAGTTCCAGAAAAAAGTGCTGGAAACTAAGTCGCCAGAACAACGCCTCTATCGACTTGTGGATTTCATGCTGAAGCCAGAGGGTTTGGGTCTGAAATATGCGCCGGATGCAACGAATTCGGTGGCAGAGAGTTATCGGACAAGACAAGTCAACTGTATGGCGTTCACACTGATGGCAGTGGCGTTGGCGCGCGAGGCGGGGCTGGCATCCTACGCACAGCAGATTGATAAGGTGATGGCTTGGGATCTGACGGGCGATGTTGTTACTCAGAGTATTCATGCAAATGCGGTAGTGATTGTGAATGACCGGAAATACATGCTTGATATTGCAGTGGGTAGCCTTGCGCAACCAGTGTTGGACTACAAAATTTCTGATAGCCATCTCCTTGCGCTGTTTTACGGAAATCGTGCGATGCGTTCGCTAGTGGATGGTCGTATTGCAGAAGCAGCCCTTTGGCAAAGGGAGGCACTCAAGCTTGCTCCGAACGACGCAACCTTGTTGAATAACGCAGGTGTAGTCCAACAGCGGCTGCTTGACTCGAAATCAGCTGAAGCGCTGTATCTTAGTGCCGTAGAAATCAATCCAAAACTAAACAGTGCGATGGCAAATTTGGTTGCCTTATATCGCCAGCGCGGGGACATTCGTAAGTCTAATGAATGGCAACAACGTTCAAGCGGGGTATTACGTAAAGATCCCTACTACCAGTTTGCTCAGGGACGGCGCAACGAGCTGGCAGGAGACATCAATGGTGCAATTGATTACTACAAGCGTGCAATCACCCTGAACAAGCGTGAGCATGTATTCCATTTCTATCTGGCACGCGCATATTTCGAGACTGGCAGCATGCGGAATGCGGATTCCGAGCTTAGCCTTGCAAGGCAACTGAGTGACGGCGCAGATCAGCAGCGCTATTTGTCAAAGCAAGAGGCATTGCGCAGGCTTATTGCTAAAAAAGAGTGATTGCCTCTTAAACCAACGATGTTGATCCTGCATCCCATCCACCATGCTGATGCAGATACATCCCATGCCCCCCATGCCTGATGCCGTGATCGACGAAGATGCGGCGCTGGTGCGGCGCGCGGCAAGCGCGGATGTGGCGGCGTTCGAGCAACTCTATCGACGCCACCATCGGCGTGTGCATGCGGTGATCGTGCGTTTGGTGGGGCAGGCCGGTGCGCGGGCGGAGGACTTGACGCAAGAGGCCTTCGTGCGGGCGTGGCAGGCGTTGCCTGCATTTCGCTTCGAGAGCGCGGTATCCACATGGCTGCACCGTCTTGCCGTGACCACCGCGTTGATGGAACTGCGTGCACGCCGCAGCCGCCCGTGGCAGGACGACGATACGGAACTGGAGCAGCTCGCCGCAACCGATACGGCAGGCCGCGCCATGCTGGGACGCGATCTTGAACTGGCGGTGTCAAGCTTGCCGCCGCGCGCGCGCGCGGTGCTGGTGTTGCATGACGTGGAAGGCTGGAAGCACGAGGAAATTGCCACTGAGTTAGGCATGGCGGTGGGTAGTTCCAAGGCGCAGTTGCATCGTGCGCGTGGATTGCTGCGTGAGCGATTGGGAGCAATGGCATGAACGACATCAACGATCACATGCATATGGGGGATGCCCAGTTGCAGCTTGCATTGCGCGGCATGCGGCGTGACATCGAGCCCACCCGGGATTTATGGCCGGGGATTGCGGCCAGGCTATCGCCGCAATTCCAGCATGTGCCAGTTCAATCAGCGGGCACATCGGCGAAAGTCAGCCCGATCTGGCCATGGGCATTGGCGGCGTCGTTGATGCTGGCGCTTGGATTGTTGGTGCAGCCAAGCCCGCAGACAGTGCGCCCGCTGGCGGTTGCCGATACATCCAGCAATCCATCCAACACGGCGGTGTTGCCTGCGCAAGCGCAAGTGATGGCGCTGCACTACCAGGCGGCCTTGCGTGAATTGAACACCGAAAGCTTGCCGGCAAGTTGGCAACCGGGTCTGCAGACGCTCGACCATAGCGCTGCACAGATTCAGGCTGCGCTACGCAAAAATCCCGATTCACCGTGGTTGATGGGGCAATTGCGGCAAATCTATCTTCGCAAGATCGCGCTGTCCCGGCGCGCATTGTTGGCCTGAAAGGAGCGCTTTATGCATCTGGATTCCAAATTGTTCTCTGCGTTGTTGTTGGCTGCAGCCGTGCTGCCGGCAACGGCGGCCACCCCGATCAATCAAACCCGTCCGCTGGATCCGCGTGGGCGGGTGGAGGTGGACAATGTGAAAGGCCGTGTCGAGGTGGTGGCGTGGAACCGGCCGGAGGTGCAGCTTTCCGGCAGTCTGGGCAATGGCGTAGAAAAACTGTCGGTGGAAGGGGATAGCAAGGTGTTGCGCATCAAAGTGCAATACCCCGCGCGCGGGCGCAACGCCGAGCCGAGCCGGTTGGTGTTGCAGGTGCCGCTGCTGGCGGATCTGGAAGTGGACACCGTGTCTGCCGATATTTCGGTGAGTGGCGTTGCCTCGCGTGAGCTTGAGTTGCAGTCGGTCAGTGGTGGCATCACCGCAAACGGCGCCCCCGGTCGCGGCAAGATCAGTACCGTGAGTGGCGATATCCAGTTGGCGATGAACACCCCGCGCCTGCGGGTGGAAACAGTGAGTGGAAAATTGGTCACCCAAGGCCGGTTGAATGGTGAAATCGCATTGGAAAGCGTGTCCGGGGACGTGCGCTTGAACACTCTGGGCGAGCGAGTGCGCAAATTGTCGGCCAATACCGTGTCGGGTGACATGGTGCTGGCGTTGGCGCTGGCAGAAGACGGGGAAATCCGTATGGAAAGTGTGAGTGGCGATCTGCACCTGCAGCTGCCGGCAGACCTGTCAGCGCAAGTGTCGGGCGAAAGCTTCAGTGGTGATCTGAGTGCCCCGGGTGCGAAAATCCGCAAGGAAGAATTCGGCCCTGGATCGAGCTTTCGGGTGCGCTATGGTGCGGGCAAAGGCGATATCCGGATGCAGACGTTTTCCGGTGATGCGCGGTTGACCTTGCCCTGATCGCGCGCTGATAGGGTTTATCGAACTGAGCAGCAAAAAGGCCGCATTGCAGATGCGGCCTTTCGTTTGCCTGGGCGGTGATGGATCAGCGAGCAGCGCGATCAAAGATCCTGCTGGTAACGCACATAAGGGACAGTGCCCTCGTCGCTTTCCGCGCCTTTCAGCGAGAATGGATTTTTGCCGCGGGTGACCACGTTATCGGCCCCCACGCTGAGCTGACCATTCCACGGGGTGCGCCAGGTCAGGCCGAGTCCCAGGCCTTTCCACACCGCGCTTTCACCGGGCACATTGACCACGCGACCGACGATATTGGCGCCGAAGTTGCCGTAACCGCCGCCAAAACTCAGACTGCGGGTGTTCCACTGGTCGGCGATCTGCGGTACGTCTGATGCCGGCACCAAGCGTGCGCGGGCCACGGTACCGCCAACACTGACGAAGCCTTCGCCGCCAACGTTCTTTTCCGCGAACAGCGAAAAATCATTCTGGGTGTAGCGTGCACCGCCTAGTTGACCGGGGGCCAACCATGCCGGCAATACATCACGACCTTTGCCTGCGGTGATGCCGACTTTGCCACCATCACGCGACAGTGCCATGCCGGCACTGGCATGCCGGCTGATGTTGCCCGGCTTGTCTTCCAGTGATGCCAACACGCAGTTGCTGGCCAGTTGGCCGATGGCAGGCGCCATGCCACTGCGCCGATCGCACAGCAATGCCAGTGAATCGCCCGACTGCAGACCGTAGGTGGCTTCCAGTGTGGTGTTACCGAACCGCCAACGTGCACCTGTGCCGCTCGCAGTGGTTGCCGGTTCCAACATCAGCACGGCTTCCAGCTTGCCGCTGTCCTTGTTCAACACCGGCACCATCTTGGGGTCGCTGCGCTTGCCGGCTTTTGTCTGCGCCTGCGCGTTGCCGCTGGCAAAGGCCAGGGCAAAGACGGCAGCAGCAATGGGTAGCAGGCGCAGCTTCATGGACCAGGTTCGACCAGGTGGAATCAAAAGAGTTCCCGCATCTGCGGGGTATTCAGCCTAGCAAATTTATGATTCTTTAACAATACGGCGGAAGCTAGAGTTCAGGAAGAGCCTTATGGGTCACTGTACGCCAGCTGCGGCGGAATGTGCACTGCCCGCAAGGGCAAACAGATGGGAAATTTGCGCGGCATCGAATTGGTGCGCTTGCCCGCAAAATTCGCATTGCACATGGGCTTGCCCGTGACCTGCGGCAACCGCAGCATCGGCCTCCTCGCGCCCCAGTGAGACCAGCATGGCCTCCACCCGCTCACGTGAGCAGGAGCAGGCAAACGTCAGCACTTGCTCGCCCAGCAGTTGTGGGCTTTCTTCGTGGAACAGGCGATGGATGACCTCGGCCGGCGGCAGCGCCAACAATTCCTCGCGGCCCAGGGTGTCAAACAGCGCACTGGCACGACGAAAGCCGTCTTCATCGCCTTCCTCGCCGGGCAGTTTTTGCAACAGCAGGCCAGCTGCACGCTGGCCATCGCAGGCCAACAGCAAGCGGCTGGGGAGCTGCTCGGATTGCTCGAAATAGGCTTCGAAGGCTTGATCCAGAGTGGCCGCATCCAGCGCCACCAGACCTTGATAGCGCATCGGGTCGGCATTGCCCAGCGACGGGTTTTCAATCGTGATGGCCAGTACGGCATCCTTGCCCAAATCGCGCAAATCGCGGGTGGGCTCGCCGGCATCGTCGCGCAACCGCACGATGCCGCGCAGGGTGCCCGCCGCGGTGCATTCGGCAAACAGGGTGCTGATCGGGCCTTGGCTGCGCAATTGCACCGACAAGCGGCCGGCCACCTTGGTATGGCCGGTGAACAGGGCCGCCGCGGCGGCGGCTTCGCCCAGCAGCTGTGCCGCAGCGTCCGGGTAGGCGGCGCGTTCGGCAATGGTCTGCCAGCTGGCATCCAGATGCACGGCCACCCCGCGCACGCCGGCGGCAGGCAGCAAAAAACGCAATTGGGTATCGTGAACTTGGGGCATGGGGGTTATCGTGAAATGAGGGTGAGCGCAGATTAATGTGCGCCAATATTGCGGCAAAGCATGCCGGGCAACATCTGGCAGCAACAGGGGGGATGACGAATGCACAAGGTAAATGGGGTGCCATCACCACAATCGCAAGGTGGGTGCGCATGAGTGCAGGCCAGTGGCGTGGCCGCCTGCGCGGCTGGTGGTGGAAACTGCCGTTGCTGTTTGTCGTGTTCAGTGTGCTGCAAGTGCTGTCGCTGCGCTTTGTGGATCCCATCGGCTCGCCGTTCATGCTGGCGCGCTGGGTGGATGCGGCACTGGCCGGCCACCCCGGGTTTCGCATCCACTACGACTTCCGCAGCTTGCGCAGCATTTCTGCCAACCTGCCATTGGCCGTGGTGGCATCGGAAGACCAGAATTTCGCCAACCATCATGGGTTTGATTTCAACGCCATCGAAAAAGCGCAGGCGCACAACGAAAAAATGATTGCGCGTGCGGAAAAGCGCGGTACGCCCGTACGCCGGTTGCGTGGGGCCAGCACCATCAGCCAGCAGACCGCCAAAAACCTGTTTTTGTGGCAAGGCGTCGGGCCTGCGCGCTGGCTGCGCAAGGGGCTGGAGGTTTGGTACACGGCATTGATCGAGGCGCTGTGGCCGAAGCGGCGCATTCTGGAGATGTACGTCAATGTGGCCGAATTCGGCGATGGCGTGTACGGCGCGCAGGCGGCGGCACGGCGATTCTTCGGCAAGGATGCGTCTGCCCTGAGTGCAGCCGAAGCAGCGCGGCTGGCGGCGGTGTTGCCCAGCCCGAAGCGTTATGACGCGGCCCGCCCCGGTGCCTATGTGCAGCGGCGTGCGCAGGCGATCCAGCGGCAGATGGGCGCCATTGGTGGCGCCGCGTATTTGCAGACGCTGGAATGAGCGACAGGGCTTGGTGCAGTGGAATTGAATCGGAAGTATGCTCAGGCCAGCATGACCAATCACAGGGAGACTGCCATGCGCACGGTACGCCAGCTTCTGGATGCGAAATCAGCGGAAATTATTGCGATCGGGCCGGATGCGCCGGTGTATGACGCCATCCGCCTGATGGGAGAACGCGGTGTGGGTGCACTGCTGGTGATGGAAGGGCCGACGTTGGTGGGCATCCTGTCCGAGCGTGATTACGCCCGCAAGATCGTGTTGAAGGGGCGTTCTTCAAAGGACACGCCGATCCGCGACATCATGACCGCGGAGGTCAAAACGGTTGCCCCCGGCGACAGCACCGAGCACTGCATGCAATTGGTGACCGACAGCCGCATCCGGCATTTGCCGGTGTTGGAGGGTCAGCAGGTGATCGGTGTGTTGTCGATTGGCGATCTGGTCAAGGCGGTGATCGAAATGCAGCGGCAGGATATCGACCAGTTGCAGCGCTATATCGCCTCGTAAGCGACTGCAAACGCGCGCTCGCTTTGCCCCTCACCCGCCTTCGGCACCCTCTCCCCGTTGGCGGGAAGAGGGAAAAGCTCACTCCGCCAATGCGTGTGCATGCTCACGCGTGGCCAGGAACTCCACTGCCGGAGCGCGTTCTTGCGCCAGTTGCAGGTTGACCCGAGTGGGGGCCAGATAGACCAGCGCGCCGGAGGCATCCACCGACAGGTTCAGCGCATTCTTCTCGCGGAACTCTTCCAGTTTTTTCGCATCGTCGCAGCGGATCCAGCGGGCGGTGGCCACTTGCACCGGCTCGAAGCTGGCTTCCACGCCGTATTCGTCTTTCAGCCGATAGGCGGCCACGTCGAACTGCAACACGCCCACCGCGCCCAGAATCAGATCGTTGCTCATCATCGGTTTGAAGAACTGGGTGGCGCCCTCTTCGGACAATTGCGCCAAGCCTTTTTGCAATTGCTTGAGTTTGAGCGGATCACGCAGGCGTGCGCGGCGGAACAGCTCCGGTGCGAAGCTGGGGATGCCGGTGAAGCTCAGTACTTCGCCTTCGCTGAAGGTATCGCCAATCGAGATCGTGCCGTGGTTGTGGATGCCGATCACATCGCCGGGAAAAGCGCTCTCGGCAATTTCACGATCGCTGGCCATGAAGGTCAGCGCATTGGCCAGCTTGACCTCCTTGCCGGTGCGTACATGGAAGGTCTTCATGCCGGCGCTGAACTTGCCCGAGCACACCCGCATGAACGCCACCCGGTCGCGGTGCATCGGGTCCATATTGGCCTGGATCTTGAACACGAAGCCGGTGAGTTTGGGCTCGCTGGCGGCCACCTCGCGGGTGGTGGTGGCGCGGGTGCGCGGCGAGGGCGCGTGTTCGACAAAGAAATCCAGCAGCGGTTGCACGCCAAAATTATTCACGCCCGAACCGAAAAACACCGGCGATTGTTTGCCGGCCAAGTAAGCCTGTGGATCGAACGGATGCGAAGCGCCTTGCACCAGTTCCAACTGCTCGCGCAGCTCGGCCAACATGTCCGCGCCGATGCGCGCCTCCACCCCGGGCGCGTCCAGTGACGGGAAGATGGTGGAATCCTGGCGGGTGAAATTGCGGCCGGGTTCGTACAAATGCACTTCGCCGCTGACCAGATGCACCACGCCTTTCAAACGTTGGCCCATACCGATCGGCCACGTCACCGGGGCGCATTGGATACCGAGCACCGATTCGATTTCGTCCAGCAGGTCGATCGGGTCCTTGCCCTCGCGGTCGAGCTTGTTGACGAAGGTCATGA
>DAORUL010000054.1:0-11092 GCA_035433165.1 Thermomonas sp.
GGCGCTGCCGGAGGGTGCCAAGCATCACGACGAATTTTTTGGTGATGTGCAGACCTATCGCAAGCAGCTGACCGGGGTGGTCAGTGGCAGCGCCGATGCCAGCGCCAATGCCGTCAAGCTGACCGTGAAATATCAAGGCTGCGCCGATGCCGGGGTGTGCTACCCGCCGCAAACGCGCACACTGACGGTGGCCTTGCCGCCTGCCGACGACGCTGCGCCCGGTTTGGGTTTTGGCAAGAAGTCCGGCGGCTTGTTCGGGCTGAGCGATGCATCAGGCGCCGTGGACGCCGCGCCGCTGCCACCGGAACAGGCGTTTACCAGCGAAGTGATTGCGCTGGATGGCAATCATCTGTTGCTGCGGCTGACCCCGGCCAAGGGCTACTACCTGTACCGCGACAAGCTCTCGGCCAAATTGGTGGCCGCCGACGGGTTATCCGCCACGCTGCCCGCGCACGCGCAGATGCCCAAGGCCAGCGCGTTCAAGGATGCGCATTTTGGCCAGGTGCAGGTGTATTTCAATCAGGTCGAAATTCCGCTTGTCATCCAACGCAGCACGCCGCGTGCGGCCAATGGCAACTTGATCGTGGGCTTGCAAGGCTGCCAGACCGATGGCATTTGCTATCCGCCGATGACGCGAACGCTGGCGGTGCGCGTGCCGGTGGGCAAGATCGATCCCCCGCTGCAGGGGGAGGACAGTGGGCCGAAGGGGCTTGCCGCAGCCACCACGCCAGCCGCCCCCCTCACCCCGACCCTTGCCCCCACCAGCGGGGAAGATGGCGTGATCGCCCCCACACTCGCCACCGCCGATGCCGCCCGCAGCGCCCCCCCGCAACAGCCCATTCCCAGCCTGCTGCCCGCCCTGCTGTTGGCCCTGCTGGGCGGCTTGATCCTCAACTTGATGCCCTGCGTGCTGCCGGTGCTGTCGCTGAAGGTGCTGTCGGTGGCGCAAAGTGGGGCCAATCTGACCCGGGCGCGGCAACATGCGGCGGCTTATACCGCCGGCGTGTTGCTGTCGATGCTGGCGCTGGGCGGGCTGGTGCTGGCGCTGCGGCAGGCCGGGCTGGCGCTGGGTTGGGGCTTCCAGTTGCAACAGCCATTGGTGCTGGCGGTGCTGGCCTTGGTGATGTTGGCGCTGGGTCTGTCGCTATCTGGCCTGTGGCAGGCCACGATTGCGCTGGGCTCGCGCAGCAGCGCACTGCTGCAAGGTGACGGCCTGCGCGCCGATTTCTTCACCGGCGTGCTGGCGGTGGTGCTGGCCACCCCCTGCACCGCGCCGTTTATGGGCCCGGCGTTGGGCTATGCCTTCACCGGTCCATTGCTGGGCGGGATTTTAGTGTTTGCGATGCTGGGGCTGGGGCTGGCGCTGCCGTTTTTGCTGATTGGCTGGATCCCCGCCTTGGCACGCCTGCTGCCCAAGCCCGGCGCGTGGATGGACACCTTCAAGCAGTTATTAGCCTTCCCGCTGTACGCCACTGCCGCGTGGCTGGTGTGGGTGTTGACCAAATTGCGCGGGGCCGACGCCGCCGGGCTGTGGCTAGGTGCTGCCATCGTGCTGGCTTTGGCCTTGTGGGCGTGGACGAAAGTGCGACGTGGCGATGGACAGCGCTGGCTGACTGTGGCATTGCTCGCGCTGCTGACATTAGGCTGGCCGCTGTCTCAGCTACACGCCCTGCCTAAACCGCAAACCACCACCGCACCCACCGGCCACACGGTGGCGTGGTCGGAAGCCGCACTTTCCCAGTTGCGCGCCCAAGGCCGGGTGGTATTTGTGGACATGACCGCCGACTGGTGCATCACCTGCAAGGTCAACGAAAAAGCGGTGCTGTCGCAGCCACGTTTCCAGCAAGCACTGGCTGCGGCCAATGCGGTGTACATGGTGGGCGACTACACCGAGGTTGACCCCCCCATGACCGCCTACTTGCAGCGCTACCGTGCAGTCGGTGTGCCGCTGTATGTGGTGTATCCGCGCAGCGGTGGCGAAGGCCGCGTGTTGCCCACCCTGCTGACTGCCAGCATGGCCGAAGCCGCCCTGCGCGAGGCTGCACGCTGATGCCATCCAACAAAACGGTGATCGCGGCAGCCATGCTGGCGGCGGTTGCCGGTGCGGTTGCCAGTCTGTATGTCCAGCCCACCATTGCCTACAAACTGGCCGGCACCGAACTTGGCCAGCGCGCACTGGGCCATCTGCTGGCCGCCAAAGCACCCGCACCGCCAGTGGGGCTGAAGATCGCCGAACCCGGCGGCAGCGTGCCATCAATGACCTTGCACGCGCTTGATGGCCTGCCCGCTGAAGTGCCACAGGCGTGGGCAGGCAAGCCCACCTTGGTCAATGTGTGGGCCAGCTGGTGTGCGCCCTGCCTGAAAGAAATGCCGGACCTGCAAGCCTTCTCCGCGCAAGATGCCGCCAATGGCGTGCAAGTGGTGGGTATCGCGCTGGATGATGCGCCGTCTGCCCGCGCCATGCTCACGCGGCTGGGGATTACCTATCTCAATCTGATGGATACCCCCGGCCCCGCCGATGCCGGCGTGCGGCTGGGCAACCCGGCGGGCGTGCTGCCGTATTCGGTGCTGGTTTCGGCCGATGGTCGCGTGCTGAAAACCCGGATTGGGCCGTTTGCCAACCAGGCCGCTATTGCAAACTGGGTGCAGCCCTGAGGGCACGGGGTCTGCGCTGAGCGGGCCATGGATGGCCCGCGCCCGCGACTCAGTCGCGGATGACTGGATGGAGCGGCAGCGCAGACCCCATACCCTCAGGGCTGCACGATGCAAACAGGCACACCCTTTTAGAGCAAGCACTCCAACATCCACTTAAAACTGCGTTATCCGGCAAAAGTTCGCCGAACTGGACAGCATTGCTCATCTGCGCGACACTGCACGCCGTTTTTGGAGGGACACCCATGGCCAAGCTGCTGCTCCTGCACGGCCCCAACCTCAACCTGCTTGGCACCCGCGAGCCGGAGGTCTATGGGCACACCACGCTGGCCGACATCAATGCCGATTTGGCCGCCCGTGCACAGGCGGCCGGACATGCGCTGGAGGCGCTGCAGTCCAATGCCGAACACGTACTGGTGGACCGCGTGCAAGCCACCCGCGTGGACGGCACCGCGTTTATCCTGATCAACCCGGCTGCCTTCACCCATACCTCGGTGGCCCTGCGCGATGCGCTGGCCGCTGTCGCCACTCCCTTCATCGAAATTCACCTGTCCAACCCGCACAGCCGCGAACCCTTCCGCCAGCACAGTTATTTCAGTGACAAAGCGGTGGGCGTGATTTGCGGCTTCGGGGCGGACTCTTATCGCTACGCGCTGGATGCTGCCCTGCAGCGTCTGGCCGCCTAACTTCAACAGGACTTCTCCGTATGGACCTTCGCAAAATCAAAAAACTGATCGACCTGCTGGAAGAGTCGAACTTGTCCGAAATCGAAATCAAGGAAGGCGAGGAATCCGTGCGCCTGGCGCGGCTGCCCAAAGGCGGCCTGGTGGCCGCACCCGCACCGGTGATGCAGCACGCGGCCCCGCCCGCACCCGTCATGCCCATGCAGTCCCCCGTGCAGGCGGCAACCGGCGGCAGCCACAAACCCGCCGGCCCGGAATTGCCGCCCGGCCATGTGGTGCGCGCACCGATGGTAGGCACGTTCTACACCAGCCCGGCCCCCGACAAGCCGGCCTTCGTCAGCGTGGGTCAGGCGGTCAAGGCTGGCGACACGCTGGGCATTATCGAAGCGATGAAGATGTTCAACCCGATCGAAGCCGATGTCTCCGGCACCGTGCTGGCCATCCAATGCGACAGCGGCCAGCCAGTGGAATTTGACCAGCCGTTGTTCGTGATCGGCTGAGCGAGGTCATCCCATGCTCGAAAAAGTCGTCATCGCCAACCGTGGCGAAATCGCGCTGCGCATCTTGCGCGCCTGCCATGCCATGGGCATCCGCACCGTGGCCGTGCATTCCACCGCCGACCGCAACCTCAAGCACGTGGCAATGGCCGATGAGTCGGTGTGCATTGGCCCGGCAGCGTCGGCCGATAGCTACCTCAATATGCCGGCAATCATTGCCGCCGCCGAGGTCACCGACGCGCAAGCCATCCACCCAGGCTACGGTTTTCTTTCAGAGAACGCCAATTTTGCCGAGCGCGTGGAGCAATCCGGCTTCATCTTCATTGGCCCCAAGGCCGACACCATCCGCCTGATGGGCGACAAGGTGGAAGCGATCCGTGCGATGAAAGCCGCCGGCGTGCCTTGCGTACCCGGCAGCGGTGGCCCCTTGGGTGACGATGCCGCCACCAATGTGAAGATTGCCGCCGAGATTGGCTACCCGGTGATCGTCAAGGCCGCGGGCGGCGGCGGCGGGCGTGGCATGCGCGTGGTGCATACCGAAGCCGCACTGGTGAACGCCATTGCCACCACCAAGCAGGAAGCCAAGGCCGCGTTCGGCAACGACATGGTGTATATGGAAAAGTTCCTGGAAAACCCACGCCATGTGGAAATCCAGGTGCTGGCCGATGGTCAAGGCAACGCCATCCATTTGGGCGAGCGCGACTGCTCGATGCAGCGCCGCCATCAGAAAGTGGTGGAAGAAGCCCCCGCCCCCGGCATCACCGACGCGCAGCGCGCCGAGATCGGCAAGGTCTGTGTCGAGGCCTGCATCCGCATCGGCTATCGCGGCGCGGGTACGTTCGAATTCCTGTTCGAAAACGGGCGCTTCTATTTCATCGAAATGAACACCCGCATCCAGGTCGAACACCCGGTGACGGAGCTGGTGACCGGGATTGATCTGGTGCGCGAACAACTGTTGATTGCCGCCGGTCACAAGCTGTCGATCAGGCAGTCGGATGTGGTGCTGCGCGGCCATGCCATCGAATGCCGCATCAATGCCGAAGATCCGGACACCTTCTTCCCCAGCCCCGGCTTGATCGAGCATTTCCATGCCCCGGGCGGCCCGGGCGTGCGGGTGGATTCGCATATTTACGAAGGCTATCGGGTCCCACCGAACTACGATTCGATGATCGGCAAACTCATCGTGCATGGCGCCACCCGCGAACAAGCGATTGCGCGGATGCGGGTGGCCCTGAGCGAGATGGTGGTGGACGGCATCAAGACCAATATCCCGCTGCAACAGCGCATCCTCGCCGATGGCGGCTTCTGCCAAGGCGGGCAGAACATCCACTATCTGGAAAAACGGCTGGCCGAGCGCAAGGAAAAGGCGCTGTCGATCCTGTAAATGCAAACATGGCCGGTTTGGGGGCTGTTTTTCGCTACAGTGAAGATCAATCCCCGGATCGGAGTTTGTCATGCGCCGTCGCCACGCCCTGTACCTAGCCCTGTCTTGCACCCTGCTGGCATTACCAGCGGCCAGCCAACAGAGCAAGACGCCGCCGACCAATCTGTTCATCGATGTGGCCACCCACAATATGGCCGGGATGCCGGACATGGGCGGCATGATGGGGGGCCTTGGCGGCTTTATGGCGCGCCGCATGGGCGGTGCTGACAGCAGCAAACCGGTCTATCCCACCGCCCGCCACAGTGGGCTGACCGGGCAATACCTCGATATCGCCCTGCACAACACCCTCAAACCGGGGGTGGAAGCGCAGGACCTGATTCCATCCGGCCTGAATCTCGGCAAATCGCTGACCTTGATTCCAGTCGAACCCAGTCACTCCGGCAAGGGGGAAAGCACCCCCGGCAAGGTGCCCGATATCGAGGTCAAGATCTCCGAATACTGGGGCTGCAGTGCCACGGTGCGTCCGGGTCAACCCAAAGTAGCCACGTTCAAGGTCAAGGGCGGCAATAAGACGGTCGACCCACGGGCCGGCATGGCCGGCATGCAGGGAGTTGAAGTTCAAAGCAGCGGCAGTCTGTCCAAGGGCTTGTATGTGCCCGATCGCGACATCGACCTGCAGCCCGGTTATGTGTATTGGCCCAACCGCCAATACGGCAAGCAAGTGCCCAGTGGTGCGCGCTTGGCCGGCGATCACCAAATCACCGGTGATGGCATTCCGGCGTCGATGAAATTCCAGGTGCAGCAAGACGCCGATTTCATGCCCAAGTTGATGCTGCGCTCACAAGGCGAATTGACCGATGCGATCGACCTCAGCTGGCCGTCGGTCAGCCGCGCACGCGGGTATTTCATCACCGGCGTGCACACCGACATGAAGAGCCAAAGTTCCATCGAAATGGTGATCTGGAGCAGTGCCGACGTGCCCGGTGCCGGCAGCGAACTGCATGCCTATCTCAGCGGCAGCCAGATCGAGAAATGGCAGAAACAGAAAATCCTGATGTCGGCCGCAGCCACCAACTGCACCATTCCCAAAGGCATCTTTGCCAGCCAAGGTGGCGGCCAGCCGGTTCCCGGCATCCTGATGATGACCGCCTACGGTCCGGAAAGCTGGATCACCTATCCGCCCAAGCCGGCCGACCCCAAACAGCCGTGGAACCCGGAGTGGAGCGTGCGCCTGCGCGCCAAATCCACCGCATTTTCCATGCTGGGGATGAATTTCGGCGGCAGCCAGCAGATGCAGGAAGACCAGGGTGATGGCCAGCAACCACAACAACCGCAGAAGCGGCCGGGGATGAAAGGCCTGCTGAAAGGCATCCTGGGCGGTTGAGTTCGCCCGTGGGCCACTGAAGCTGCGAGAATGGGGCGGCCATCACCGCCCCATTTTTCCATGCCATATCTGCAACTCTCGCTGCCCTGTACCGAAGCCCTGCACCCGCGCGTGGATCGCGCGCTGGAAGATGTGGGCGCACTCGCCGTGACCTTGCAGGACGCGCACCTGGATGCCGCCGACGAGCAGGCCATTTTCGAACCCGGCGTGGGCGAGTTGCCGCTATGGGATGACATGACCCTGACCGCCCTGTTTCCCGTCGATGTCGACCCGCTGTTGCTGCTGGCCGCGCTGGAAGCTTTCGACCCCGAACTGGATTGGTCGCAGGCGCGCTTTGAAATCATCCCGGATCAGGATTGGGAACGTGCATGGCTGGATACCTTTCACCCGATGCGGTTTGGCCAGCGCACTTTCATCGTGCCGTGGAATCACGCACTCCCCGAGGGTGCAGACGCTGCCGACGCCGCCATCATCCGCCTTGATCCCGGCCTGGCATTCGGTTCGGGGACGCACCCTACCACTGCGCTGTGCCTGCGCTGGCTGGATGATCTGGCGACCAGCGGCGTATTGCAAGCACAACCGGTTCTCGACTTCGGTTGCGGCAGCGGCATCCTTGCCTTGGCCGCATTGAAACTGGGTGCGGCACGTGCCGTCGGTGTCGACAACGATCCCCAAGCCATCATCGCCACCACCGACAATGCACAGCGCAACGGCGTGCGGATTGATGTGTTTTTGCCACAAGACGAACCGATTGCGCGCTACCCCGTCGTCGTCGCCAATATCCTCGCCACTGCATTGGATGCCTTGGCCGAAACCTTGGCAGCACGCGTCGCCAACGGTGGCCGCATCGCCATGTCGGGCATTTTGAGTGGACAGGAAGATGAGCTGCTGTTGCGCTTTGCACCGTGGTTTGATCACCTGCACGTTGCACGTGATGACGACTGGGTACGCATCGACGGTGTCCGCAACTCCACCACGGTGATCGCATGAACCAGGCCCCAAGTTTCGTGTTGGAACATGCCCCGAAGACACTCCCGCGCCGACGCGGCGAGTGGCTGTGGATGGGCGCACTGGCATTGGGCTTGCTGCTGCAATTGGGCTGGCTGCAACGCGATGTGCTGGCGGCCAATGCCGGCCTGCGGCCGACGCTGGAAGCGACTTGCAGACTCTTGCATTGCCAGCTCCCCGCCTGGCATGAACCGACGGCGTTCAGCATGCTGTCGCGAGATGTGATCGCACTTCCGGACCACCCGCAAGTGCTGCGCGTGCAGGCCAGTTTTCGCAACGACGCGGCGTGGTCGCAAGCATGGCCGGCGCTGGTGTTGAGCCTGACCGATGTCAATGGTCGCAGCTTGGGCAGCCGTCGCTTTCTGCCGACCGAATACCTGGGCAAGACGCCGCATGTGGCACAGCTTGCGCCCAATCAAGCCAGCCAAATCGCATTCGATATCGTTGAACCAGCGCCCGATGTCGTGGCCTTCGATTTCCGCTTTGATTGAGTTGCAGTGCCATTGGCATTTCAAGCGTGTGATTCCTGCAATCGTATGCAAACGCCGCATCGACAAAAATTATTTTCACTGAATGCGCAACAGCACACACCGCCACCCCGCACATCGCGTTAGACTTCCCCTCCGCCGCAACGGCTGCCAATTGCCGATGCGCGCAGTACCGAGGGATTTTCGTTGAACCTTCAAGACCAACGCCAGGACACCGGCCGCGCACCCTTGCGCGAGCATGTCGCCACATCCGTGCGCCGCTATCTGCGCGATCTGGATGGCTGCGACACCGATGATCTGTACACCACCGCCCTGCGCGAGCTGGAAATTCCGCTGTTTGCGGAGGTGTTGAAGCATTGCGATGGCAACCAAAGCCGCGCTGCGGCCATGCTCGGCCTGCACCGCGCCACTTTGCGCAAGAAACTCAAGGACTACGGTCTGTCCGCCTAGGCCAGCGCTGCAGCCCGCTATAATTGCGGCTTCCCCACTGTTGTGCCTGCCCATGACTGCCCCCCGTTTCGACGGCCCGGCCGTGCCCGTGCGCCGCGCCCTGCTCTCCGTTTCCGATAAAACCGGCCTGATCGAACTCGCCAAGGCGCTGGCGCAGCGCGGCGTGGAATTGCTGTCCACCGGCGGCACCGCCAAAGCCATCCGCGATGCCGGACTGGCCGTGCAAGACGTCAGCGACGTGACGGGTTTTCCGGAAATGATGGACGGCCGCGTCAAGACCCTGCACCCGCTGGTGCACGGCGGCTTGTTGGGCCGCGCCGGCCTGGACGACGCGGTGATGGCCGCGCACGGCATCGGCAAAATCGACTTGCTGGTGCTCAATCTGTATCCGTTTGAAGCCGTGACGGCGCGCGCCGATTGCACGCTGGCCGATGCGGTGGAAAACATCGACATCGGCGGCCCGGCAATGCTGCGCAGCGCCGCCAAGAATTTTGCCCGCGTGGCGGTCGTCACCGATCCTTCGCAATACGCGGCGCTGCTGGCCGAATTGAGCGAACACGACGGCGCATTGTCCGCGCAGACACGCTTTGCATTGTCGGTGGCCGCGTTCAATCGCGTGGCGCAATACGACGCGGCGATCAGCAGCTATCTCTCGGCCATCACCGATGCCTCGCAAGCGGTGCCGCAGCGCAGCGCCTTCCCGGCGCAAGCCAATGGCAGCTTCATCAAGGTGATGGATCTGCGCTATGGCGAGAACCCGCACCAGCAGGCCGCGTTTTACCGCGACCTGTGGCCTGCGCCCGGCTCGCTGGCCACCTTCACCCAGCTGCAGGGCAAGGAACTGAGCTACAACAACATTGCCGACAGCGATGCGGCGTGGGAATGCGTGCGCCAGTTCGATGCGCCGGCCTGCGTGATCGTCAAGCACGCCAACCCCTGCGGCGTGGCGGTGGGCAGCGGCTGCGCAGACAGCTACGAAGCGGCCTACGCCACCGACCCCACCAGCGCATTCGGCGGCATTCTGGCGTTCAACCGCCCGCTGGATGGCGCCACCTGCAAGACCATTCTGGATCGCCAATTCGTCGAGGTGCTGATCGCACCCGACTACGACGACGAGGCGCTGGCTTATGCAAGGAAGAAGGCCAATGTGCGCGTGCTGCGCATCCCGCTGGCACCACCGTCCCCCGGCTTCATCGACAGCAAACGGGTGAACTCCGGCATGTTGCTGCAAACCGCCGATGCCCGCGTCGTCACCCGTGACGAATTGAAAGTGGTCAGCCAGCTTGCACCCACCGATGCGCAATTTGCCGACCTGCTGTTTGCGTGGAAGGTGGCCAAGTTCGTCAAATCCAACGCGATTGTGTATGCCAAGGACCACCGCACCATTGGCGTGGGCGCCGGCCAGATGAGCCGCGTGTATTCGGCGCGCATCGCCGGCATCAAGGCCACCGACGCCGGCCTGATCGTGCCCGGCTCGGTGATGGCCAGCGATGCGTTTTTCCCGTTCCGCGACGGCATCGACGCCGCCGCCGAAGCCGGCATCAAGGCAGTGATCCAACCCGGCGGTTCGATGCGCGATGCGGAAGTGATTGCCGCCGCCGACGAACACGGCATTGCGATGGTGTTTACCGGCGTTCGGCATTTCCGGCATTGATGCGCATGAAACTTCTTGTCATCGGTTCCGGCGGCCGCGAACACGCCTTGGCATGGAAGCTGGCGCAATCGCCGCGCGTCACCGACATTCTGGTGGCGCCCGGCAACGCCGGCACCGCGCACGCAGCCAAATGCCGCAACGTGGCGATCAACGTCACGGACATCGCCGGTCTGCTCAAACTTGCGCAGGATGAAGGCGTGGCGCTCACCGTGGTGGGCCCGGAAGTGCCGCTGGTGGCGGGCGTGGTGGACACCTTCCGCGCCGCCGGGCTGCGCATCTTCGGACCCACCGCTGCTGCCGCACAGCTGGAAGGCAGCAAGGCCTACGCCAAGGATTTCCTGGCCCGTCACGGCATCCCCACCGCGTACTACGCCGTGCATGCGCAAGTTGATGCCGCATTGGCCTATGTCCGCGACAAGGGCGCACCAATCGTCATCAAGGCCGACGGTCTGGCCGCTGGCAAAGGCGTGATTGTGGCCATGACCCTGGCCGAAGCCGAAGCCGCCGTGCGCGACATGCTGGAAGGCAATGCCTTTGGCGATGCCGGTGCGCGGGTGGTGATCGAAGAATTTCTGGATGGCGAAGAGGCCAGCTTCATTTCGATGGTGGATGGCCATACCGCCTTGCCGATGGCCACCTCGCAAGACCACAAGCGCGTGTTCGATGGCGACACCGGCCCCAATACCGGCGGCATGGGCGCGTACTCGCCTGCGCCGGTGGTGACGCCCGAGGTGCATGCGCGGGTGATGCGTGAAGTGGTCAATCCCACCGTGCAAGGCATGCTGAAGGATGGCATTCCATTCACCGGATTTTTGTACGCCGGGCTGATGATCGACGCCAGCGGCGCGCCCAAGGTCATCGAGTTCAACGTCCGCTTCGGCGACCCCGAAAC
>DAORUL010000055.1:0-11016 GCA_035433165.1 Thermomonas sp.
CCCACAATCGTCGCGCTTTGGCCGCGCACGGGCTTGTCGGTCCACGCCAGCAGCGTGGTGATGCCGCGTGGCGTGCACGGGCGCAAACCGAACTGACGCAGTGCCAGATGGCCCACATTCTCGGGGTGGAAACCGTCCACATCCTTGTCTGGGCGAATGCGTTCGATCAATGCGCTGGCATCACTGATGCCGGGAAGCGGCAGCTGGATCAGGATGCCGTGCACGTCCGGATTGGCATTGAGTTCATCGATCAGCGCCAGCAGCTGGGCCTCGCCGGTGCCAGCCGGCAGATCGTAATCGAACGCGCGAATGCCCACTTTTTCCGCCGCACGCTTTTTGTTGCGCACATAGCTTTGACTGGCCGGGTCGCTGCCAACCAATACCACCGCCAGACCGGGCCGCGTTTTGCCAGCCGCCAGCCGCGCATCGACCTGCGCCTTCAGGGTCAACAGCAGGGTGTCGGCGATGCGCTTTCCATCGAGAATCTTGGCGGTCATGCAGAAATCTGGTGGGCGGGAAGCAGCTATTATCGCCCAGCCGGCAGGCGACGCGGAACGCGAACGGGTGTAGGTTATGCACGACAGGGATGTTCGCCTTGCCGAAGTTGACCGCAACCCTCTCTGGTTTGGCCGGCTTCATGGTTCATAGGCGTTGTTCAGGACACGGGCACCACACCATCTGGCGAGGGGCAGCATGGCAATCATTCAGGGCGAATGCCCGAAATGCGGCAAGCGCGTATTGCACGTCAACGTGGAACACATCGTCGGCATGGTCGACGGTACCAGCAAGGCGCGATGCCTGAGCTACAGCTGCATTCACTGCAATACCATCATGGGCGTGCAGATTGACCCGCGCTCGAAGCCACGATTGCGTAGCAGCAAGCCGCCTGCGGCAAGCTGACGCAGCATCACCCCCCGCCGGGCAACGGTTCATCCGGAGTTGCAGGCTTCAGTAGCGGCTGGCCCGGTGCTGGGCAACGCGGCACCCCGGATCCCAGTACGCAATTGACGCAACAGGTCTCCGGCACTGGCGGGTTGTACTGGGCGCCGGGCGGCAGCACGGGACCTATGCGCGCCAATTCGTCCTGCGATTTCAAGGCAAGCAATACCGCCCAATCCTGCCGGTTGAAATTACAACTTGCCTCGCTGTCGGGCGCACACGCGCTGTCATCGGCGCTGCGCATCAAAAGCCCCGTCAACCGGCCTTGGGCATCCACGGGCAGAATGCGCAGCGTCACCGCCTGCTGGACATTGCCGCCGATGCCATAGGCCTTGCCGGCGTCGATGGCAACGATGATGTCGCAATGCATCGGCAAGCCGTTATCACCCGCGTCGATGCGCTTGACCAGCCCGTCAAAGCCAAAGAGCGCCTTGCTGCGCACGAAGCAAAGCATGTCACCGGCTTGTACTACGCTACTGCCCGGGGCAACGAACCGATACGGACTGGCAGCATCCTTGCGTGCGGCACGCACATAGTCGAAGTGACTGGGCGAATCATGAAACCCGGGCACGCCGGCACGCTGCATCACCCAACTGATGAATGCCGCCGACCACGGATTATCGATCACGAAGCCGCGACAGCCCAGGCCCTGGTAGCTCAAATTCATCACGGCATAAGTGCAATCGCTGGCCCCGGCTTTGAACGCCATCGCCGGCAGCAAACCACTGGATTGCCAGTAGAACGCCACGCGCCGCCACGGCGCGCCGCCATCCTTCAACCCATTGCTCTCTGCCTCGTACGCCGGCAGATTGGCCAGTCTTCCATCGCTATCAATAAACGGCCGGTTCCAGCGCAAGTATTCGTCGCAAGCAACCGCAATAATGCGGGTAGCCACTTGGGGATCACCTTGGCGTTGGCTCAACTGCGGGCAAAGATCAGCTGCCAGCACGCCACTCGACACCAACAACAAGCACACACCCAGCAGCGCTTGCATCCATGCTTTGGCCATCATCCCCTTGCCCCCCCGGCACACACGGGCGCGTCATCCACATACCCAAGGAAAGCGCGATCCGGCGCGCAAACCGGACACGCCGGGTCCACGCTGATCTGGAATTCGCGAAACCGCATCCCCAGCGCATCAAATTGCAGGATGCGCCCGGCCAGGGATTCTCCGAGACCCAGCAGCAGTTTGAGCACTTCGGTGGCCTGCAGGATGCCAATCACGCCCGGCAGCACGCCCAGCACGCCGGCCTCGGCGCAATTGGGCGCCGCCTCGGCTGGTGGTGGTTGTGGAAACAAGCAGCGGTAGCACGGCGCAAGGCCGCGTTGGCGGCCAGCATCGAACACGCTGAGCTGACCCTCGAAGCGATGCACCGCGCCATACACCAGCGGCTTGCGCAACTGCACGCAGGCATCGTTCAGCAGGTAGCGCACCGGGAAATTGTCGCCGCCATCCAGCACCACATCGACGCCCTCCAGCAGGCGTTCGACATTGGCAGCGGTCACCCGCTCAGCCACGGCTTCGATGCAGGTGCGCGGATTCAATGCCGACAAAGTGGCTGCCGCCGATGCCACTTTCGGCGCACCAATGCGCGCATTGGTATGCAGGATCTGGCGCTGCAAATTGCTGCGGTCCACCACGTCGTCATCGGCAATCCGCAAATGGCCCACACCGGCGGCGGCCAAATAAAACGCAGCCGGCGAACCCAGCCCACCGGCGCCCACCAGCAACACGCGTGCGGCTTCCAGCGTTTTCTGGCCGGCCAAGCCCACCTCGGGCAGACGCAAATGGCGCGAATAGCGTTCGCCGAAATCCGCATCGATGTCGGGCTTGCACATCGGCAACCCTGCCGCCGCCCACGCTTGGGTGCCGCCTTGCACCGAAGACACATTGCGATAGCCCAGTGCCGCCAGCGCGTGTGCGCACTGTGCAGAGCGTACGCCGGCTTGGCAAAGCAGCAGGACTTCGCTGGTTTGTGCTGCGATATGCGCGGCCGGATCGCGCAATAGCACTTCGCGCGCCACTCCCAACGCGCCTTCGGCCATGCCGAGTGCGCGTTCGTGGTCGGCGCGCACGTCGATCAACAACGCACCGGCTTGTTGCCGGCGCTGCGCTTCACGCGGGGTGATGCTGTGACTATCCATCGGCGGATTATCCTCCGTGGGCCGCGCTGTCGGCATCGCTGCAGCCGGCTTGGCGCAGGTCTTCGGGGGTATTGAGGTTGCCAAAGTGCACCCCGGAAAACCGCACGTGAGGCAACCCCAGCACCGCTTGCATCTGCCGCACCGAGTGCTGCTGCGCCGCCAGTGCCGCCGCCAGTACCGGCCGCAAGGCATCCACCCGATACAGCGCCACCAATGGTTGCAGGCCGTCGTCGTCGCAGCTCACCGCACCCTCCCCGCCCGCCTGCGCAAGCCGGGGCAACAGGGTGTCGGGCAGTTGCAACACATCGACCGATACGGTCAACAGCCACGCGCTGGTGCAGGTGTTGGCCAGTACGTCCAATCCGCCCATCGGGCCGATCCGGGCAATACGGTCGCCACGTGCATGCAGGCCGTGCTCGGCATAGCGCGACAAATTGCGATTGGCGCTGACCAAGACCTCGGTACAGTGCGGCGCGAACTGCCGTGCCAAGCGCACCACCTGCGCAACACCATCACGCACAAGCCACGCCTTGTCGCGCCCGCCCAGCCGGGTGGCCTGACCACCCGCCAACATGCCGAGGGTGAGGCTGGCCGGTGCTTGCATCAGCCGCCGCGCTTCACATGCCGCATCAAGCGGCGCTTCTTTTCCACCTGGCGATCGGTCAGTACGTTTTTCTTGCCTTCGTACGGATTGTTGTTTTCGCGGAAAATGAAGCGGATGGGTGTGCCCACCAATTTGAAGCGCTTGCGGAAGAAGTTTTCCAGGTAGCGCTGATAGGTGGCGCTGAGGGTCTTCAAACGGGTGCCATGCACCACGAAGGTGGGTGGCGTGTCGCCACCGGGATGCGCGAAGCGCAGCTTGGCCACGTGCCCGCGCACCACCGGCGGCGGATAGGCGGTGTAGGCGGCTTCGACGGCACGGGTGACGTCGGCGGTACTGAATACATGCGTGGCCGAGGCGTGCGCGCGGTGGATGGACTTGAACAATTCGCGCAGGCCCGAGCCATGCAAGGCCGAGATGCGCACGCGTTCGGCCCATTCCACGAAACTGAGTTTGCGGGCGGCCAAAGCTTCGGCTTGCTGGCGCTCGTAATCGGTGCGGCCGTCCCATTTGTTGAGCACGATGACCAAGGCGCGCCCGGCATCCAAGATCGCGCCCAGCACGGTAGCGTCTTGATCGGTCACACCTTCGCTGGCATCGAGCATCAGCACCGCGACCTGACACTGTTCGATGGCTTGCAAGGTCTTGAACGCGGAGAACTTTTCCACCGCCTCTTCCACTTTGCCGCGCCGACGCAAGCCGGCCGTGTCGATCAAGCGGTACTTGCGGCCATCGCGCTCCAGATCCACCGCGATCGAGTCACGGGTGGTGCCCGGCACGTCGGAGGCGATCATGCGTTCTTCGCCCAGAATGCGGTTGACCAAGGTGGATTTGCCCACGTTGGGGCGGCCAACAAATGCAATACGAACGCGACTTGGATCATCATCAAGCGTTTCGGTGCTGCCCTCTGCCGGCAGCAAAGCGGCGGTTTTGGCCAGCAGCGCATCAATGCCGGTACGGTGCGCCGACGACACCGGCAAGGCATCACCAAGCCCATAGCGGGCAAACTCCGCCAACGCCGTCTGCAAGTCGATGCCATCGGACTTGTTGACAACCAGCAAGGTGGGCTTGGATTGCTTGCGCAGCCAGCGCAGGATGTCGTCATCCAGTGCCGATGCGCCTTCGCGACCATCGACCACAAACAAGATCAGATCCGCTTCTTCCGCTGCCGCACGCGATTGCCGCGCCGTAGCGCCGGCCAGCCCTTCGTCTTCCCCGGCAATGCCGCCTGTATCCACCAGCACGAATGGCCGCCCTTCCAGCAAGCGGCAGACGCCGTAATTGCGGTCGCGGGTGACGCCGGGTTCGTCGTGCACCAACGCATCGCGGGTGCGGGTCAGCGCATTGAACAGGGTGGACTTGCCGACATTGGGGCGCCCAACCAGGGCTACGAGGGGAAGCATGGTGTCAACCTTTGGCGAAAATGCAGACTGCAGTGGAACGTTTGAAACAACAGCGGCCCCGGCAGGGTAGCCGGGGCCGCGCATGGGTGCCAGCCGGGGGCTGGCAAAAACGCATTATTTCAGCGAAAACGCGGTCAACTTGCCGTCGATGCTCTGCACCACGGCGATGTCGCCTGCCACCACCGGCTTGCCGGTGACCGCCGCGCCCACCTTGCTGCGTGCGGCAAACGCGCCATCGCTCAGGCGCAGCCAATGCACCACGCCTTCAAAATCACCTGCCAGCGCATAGTCGCCTTGCACGGCAGGTGCGGAAACATTGCGATTGAGCAGGCCAGCTTGTTGCCACAGACTGCCGCCGGTGTTTTTGTCGAGGCCGATCACATTGCCGTTCTTGTCGGTGGTGACAATTGCGGAATTGCTGACGCCCACGCCGCGGGCGCCGCCGTGCTCGCTATCCCACAGGACTTGTCCACTGGGACCGTCGATGGCGGTGGTGTGGTTTTTGTAGCTGGTGGCATACAACACGGTGCCTTCCAACACGGGATCGCCATCAACGTCGGCCATGCGTTCCAGTTCGGTGCGGCCATCCGGCTCGGCCACTGCGGTCGACCACATCAGATTGCCGTCATTCGTGTTGAGCGCGGTCAGGGTGCCATTGTCGCCACTGACGAACAGGATGTTCGGGCCCAGGGCCATGCCACCGGTACCACGCACGGTCAGCGCCGGAATATCCGCGCTGTAGAACCAACGGCGGTCGCCATTGCTGGCATCAAAGGCAGTGACACGGCCATCGTTGGAGTGCACAAACACCATGCCGCCACCGATGGCTGGGGCCACCAACACTTCATTATTGACCTTGGCTGTCCATTTTTCCTGGCCGGTAGCTTCATCCAGGGCGATGACCTCGCCCTTCAAACCACCCACCACCACCAAGCCGCTGCCAACGCCCGGGCCGCCACTCAGGTGCGCCTTGCTATCGTAGTGCCATAGCGATTTGCCAGTAGTCAGATCAAGCGCGGATACGCCGCCATCGACCGCAGCGGCATACACATGGTCGCCATTGATGGTCGGATGCTGGCCAATACCGAGATCCTTCTCGCCCTTGCCCACCGACACCGACCACAGTTGGCTGGCCGTGACCAATGGGGTGATGTCGGTCAATTTGGCAGGCTCAGCCGACTTGTCCTTGCTCTTGCCACCAAACAGGTTTTTGACGCTGCTGCAGCCGGCCAGCATGGCCACTGAAATGACCGCTGCGGCCAGCAGCTGCAGGGAACGGAACTTGCCCGACTTCATCAGCGCTTATCCTCGGAATGCGGCGGCACGCCACCGGCTTCAATCAATTTCATGGTGATCAGATGATGCTGCGGCGAGCCCACATCGACCAAGGCCAGCGCCTTGCGATAGTCATCCTGCGCCTTGGCGAAATCACCCAAGCTGAATTGCGCATCCCCGCGCGCATCCAGCATGGCGGCATTGCGCTCATCGCCCAACAGCGCCAACGCGTCCTTGGCCTTGCCGGTATCAATCAGCAAGTGCGCCAAACGCACCTGTACTACCGGGCGCAAATCGCCATCGGCATTGCGCACGCCGCGCAAGGTAACGATGGCATCCTCGCGCTTGCCCGCATCGACCTGTGCCTTGGCCAGTTGCAATGCGGCCAGCGTGCCCAGTGTCGGGTTGCTTTTGTTCAACTCCGCCAGCACCGCCTTACCGTTGTCGGCGGGGATTTTGCCGTCTTCAAATGCCGACACGCTCTTGGCATAGCGGGCATTGACGCCCATATCCGCGGACAGGCGTTGCCCCTGCCACCAGTTCCAGCCAGCAATCACTGCCAGCCCAAGCGCGACCCCGCCAATCAGGCCGGCCGCATTACCGCGAAGCCAGTTACGGACTTGTTCGCTCTGTTCGTGTTCGTTGAGCAGTTCGTCGATCGCCATGCTGCCTCTCGCCCGCCAGCTAGGTCGGGACGTCGTGAAGTATTAAGAATTACCGGGAATGGATGGCGCCGACCGCGACAATCAATCTTGCGCGGCAAGCGAGCCGTCGGAGGATACCGCAAACCGCGCCACGTTCGCGCGCGCATGCTCCATCACGTTCATGGGCTGGCCACCTGCTTGCATCTGCACCACTGCCGCATTACCAATGGTCAGACGTTGTACCTGATCGATGGGATAGCGCTTTTCAGCACCATCGGTCAACATCGTCTTGTCGAGCACGTTGCCATCGCGCGCGATCACTTCCAGCCAGGACTGACCCGTGGCACGCAGCACGATATCCGCGCCCGGTGCCGGTTCTGGCTGCACGGCAGCGCCCATTGGTGCCATCGAAGCCACCACGGTACGCGGTGCAGCAGGTGCCGCAGGCGTGACCGGCTTGCCATGCGCCACGGGTGCGACAGGAGTATCCAGCGCTGCGATGGTGGCCGGAGTGCCGTTCAAGTGCTGACGAGTGGCCACCCATGCCGGAATGGCCAGTGACAGGGTCAGCACGATATAGACCAGGCGGCGACCGATCTGTTCAGCCCACCATTGCGCCTTGGGCGTATGTGTCCTGCTGACCAGCTTGGTGGGCTCCACCGGCTCGATATTGAGTGCGGCCATCATCGGTGCAGTGGTCAAGCCTAACAGCCGCGAATAGCTGCGCACTTGCCCGCGCACAAAAACAGGAGCGCCCAACCGCGACCAGTCTTCCGCTTCAAGTGACTGCACCACACGGGCCGGCATCCGCAAGCGCGTGGCCACATCGTCAATACTCAAACCCGCCGCTAACCGTGCGTCACGCAAACGTGCGCCGCAGCCGGCAAGTGCTTGATGGGTGGAATCAGGGGCAAACTGTGAGCTCATTGCGCGCGCGGAACCAAGGGTGAACCGGGGGGAGTCGCCTGCAAACGGGAAAGATAGCGCGAAGCGGCCTCGTTGTCGCCAAGTTTTTGCTCGATGCTGGCTGCCAGTCGCAATCCGGCTGCATCTTCCGGGCTCACCGCCAGCCAACGTTCGGCAAATGCACGCGCATCCAGATAACTGCCACGCGCAAAGGTCAGCACCGCCAGTCCTGACAGGGCGATCAGGTTTTGCGGCTCCAGCGCCAACGCGCTGCGCCATTTCACTTCTGCCTGAATCGACTGACCGGCCTGATTGGCACAGCTGCCCGCATTGGCCAGGGCACCGGCCGGGGTGGGATAGGCGGGGTCGGCCAATGCGCGATCAAACCACACCAACGACTGTGCCGGCTGCCCATTGGCACACAGCCAGCCGCCGTAGTTATTGGCATACAGGCCATTGTTCGGAGCGCCATCCACAGCCGCCTTGTAGGCTTTGCCGGCCGCAGCGGTATCGCCACGCGCCTCGGCAATCGCCCCCAGCAATGTGTGCGCATCCCCGGAATCGGGTTGCGACTTCAGCGCCCGCCGAGTCATTTCCTCGGCCCCGTCCAACTGGCCACGCTGATACAAGTCGGTGGCCACCGCCAGCAGCATGACCGGGTCTTCTTTAGCCCCGGGCTTCTTGCCGCTGACATCGTAGGTGGGGGAAATCTTGGTGTAACCGCGTGCCTGGGCGCTAGGCCGAATGATGGTCAGCCGCTCCAACTGATTGCAGCCGGCCAATAAAACTGCCCCCAACCCGATCAACACAAGAAGTACTTGCCGCATCAATGCGCTCCTGCGGCATGCAGCCGCTTGCGATGCTCGGCCGAACGCCGGGTGCGATCCATCACCTGGCCTTTGAGCTGGCCGCAGGCGGCATCGATATCATCGCCACGCGTGCGCCGCACCGGCGCAATCATGCCGGCATTGTTGAGCAGTTTCTGGAAGCCGCGAATGGCCAGATCATCCGGGCGCTGGAAGCCGGTACCGGGGAACGGGTTGAACGGGATCAGATTGATCTTGGCCGCGCCCTTCATCTGCACCCGACGATCGAAATCACGCAGCAGACCAATCAACGCACGTGCGTGCTCGGGCTGGTCGTTGACATCCTTCATCAAGGTGTATTCAAACGTCACCGACTCACCCTTCTTGCGCAGCGCATAGCGTACGCAGGCATCCAGCAACTCGGCCAACGGATATTTCTTGTTGATCGGCATCAGCCGGGTGCGCAGTTCATCAAACGGCGCATGCAATGACACCGCCAATGACACATCGCTTTCAACCGCAAGCCGATCAATTTGGGGCACCAAGCCGGCGGTGGACAAGGTGACGCGCTTGTTGGCAAGACCGTAGCCAAGATCATCGCGCATGATGCTCATCGCACGCACCACGTTGTCGAAATTGGCCAGCGGCTCACCCATGCCCATCATCACCACGTTGGTGAGCCGGCGCTGTTGATGCGGGACGTTGCCCAAGTGGCGCGCCGCCACCCAGACCTGACCGATGATCTCGGCGGTGCTCAGATTGCGGTTGAAGCCTTGGGTGGCGGTGGAGCAGAACCCGCAATTGAGCGCGCAACCCACCTGCGAGGACACGCACAAGGTGCCGCGCCCCTTGTCCGGGATGTACACGGTTTCAATCGCGTTTCTGGCATCCATCCCCAGCAGCCATTTATGGGTGCCGTCGGTGGATGCCTTGTCGAAGATGACCTGCGGCGCGCGCACCACGGCACGCGCTTCCAGCTTGGCGCGCAGCGCTTTGCCAAGGTCGGTCATTTCGGAAAATTCGGTGGCATAGCGATGATGAATCCACTTCATCACCTGGTGGGCGCGGAACTTCTTTTCGCCCAGATCCTCTTCGAAAAAACGCTCCAGACGGGCGCGATCGAAGTCGAAAATATTGGTTCTAGTCTCTGCGCCGGCGTTCACCGGCGCAGAGGGTTCAGAGACAGGCGCAACCTCGCCCTCACCCAACAGGGTGATGTCAATCGCGGGGCTGCGCGTCTGGCTCATGGCATCAACTCAACGTGCGTACACGTCAGTGGCCGGGAAGAAATAGGCAATTTCGATTGCCGCATTTTCCAGCGAGTCCGAACCGTGCACGGCGTTGGCGTCGATGCTGTCGGCAAAGTCCGCGCGGATGGTACCCGGCGCTGCGTCCTTCGGGTTGGTGGCACCCATCAGCTCGCGATTCTTCAGCATCGCGCCTTCGCCTTCCAGCACCTGCACCATCACCGGGCCGGAGATCATGAATTCGACCAATGCGGCAAAGAACGGGCGCTCGCGGTGCACAGCATAGAAGCCTTCGGCCTCTTGCTTGGACAGGTGCTTCATCTTCGCAGCCACAACCTTGAGGCCGGCTTTTTCGAAGCGGGAATAGATTTCGCCGATCACGTTCTTGGCAACGGCATCGGGCTTGATGATCGAAAGGGTGCGCTCCAGCGCCATGGGATTCTCCGGAAAAGTAAAAGGGCGTCCTTGCCGGAGCGCCCGAGGATAACAGAAAACCCGCGTACTGGCGCGGGTTTGGCCGATATGGCTGGCGCGGATTCTAGCTTATTTTCGCGCCCCAGACATTGCTTTTGTCGGTCGCCGCTGCCGCTGCCGCCGCCGGTTGCCGTCTGCCGATCAGCCAAGACCTGCAAGACGGTTTCACCTGACGCGGCGCCACCGTCATCAATCCCTTCCAATTGCCCGCGCCAGCCCTGCTGCAAGCCGCGCTGGGATGACGCCATCGGTTCCACCCGCAACCACCGCTTGACAACCCATGCCGCAGTGCAGCAGAGTCGGGCCATGACCATCGGCATGACCATGATTTCGACCATTACCACCGGCACCGGTACCACGGGCCCGGTGCGGTCGGTCATGCCTGGATAATCCATCCAAGACACGGCCCCCGCAGCGAACGGCGGGGGCGCTCCCCGGCGGTGCGACGCGGAGGCTCACAGGAGCCCGCATGAACGCGCTTGCATCGCTGGACGATTCCGACCCATCCAAACCGGCTGTACGCTGCCGTGCGCATAAATTTGGTGGCAGCTCATTGGCCGATGCCCAGCGTATTCG